>CAMPGG010000396.1 GCA_946885335.1 uncultured Chitinophagaceae bacterium | reverse complement strand
GAACTGTTATCGGATGAGGGTAAACGTTATGAAGTGATCAAAACTGAATTACTGGAAATCAAAGATAAATTTGGTGACGATCGTAAATCGGAGATCACCTACCTGAATAATGAAATGAGTATCAAAGACCTTATTAAAAATGAGGCAGTAGTGATTACCATTTCGCACCTGGGTTATATCAAAAGAACATCGGCTTCTGAATACCGGCAACAGCGCAGGGGTGGTCGAGGCTCAATTGGCGGACGTACCCGCGAAGAAGATTATATTGAACACTTATTCGTAGCATCAACACATCACACCTTATTATTCTTTACAGAAAAGGGGCGATGCTACTGGTTGCATGTGTACGAAATTCCCGAAGGTGACAAAACCAGCAAGGGACGTGCCATGCAAAATCTAATTCAAATTCCACCGGATGATAAAGTAAGAGCCATTATTGATGTACAGGATTTGGCCGATGAAGAATTTGTGAAATCGCATCATATCGTATTATGTACCAAAAATGGTATCATCAAAAAAACGGACCTGGAAGATTTCAGCCGTCGCAGGCAAACAGGTGTAAATGCCATTACAATATTAGAAGGAGATCAATTGATTGAAGCAAGAATGACTGATGGCAGTTGCGAAGTAATGCTGGCTGTAAAAAGCGGCAGGGCTATTCGTTTCCCGGAGGCAAAAGTTCGTTCAACCGGCAGGGGAGCCATTGGTGTAGGTGGAATTGATACTTATGACGGGAAGGATGAAGTGATTGGTATGATTTGTGTAAATCCTCTGGCTGAAGTTCAAAAAACGGTTCTTGTAGTGAGTGAAAAGGGTTATGGTAAAAGAACATTACTGGATGCTTACCGGATCACGAACCGTGGGGGTAAAGGAGTTAAAACAATTAATGTTACTGAAAAGACCGGCGCATTGGTTGGATTACTGGATGTAAGTGAAAAAGAAGACCTGATTATTACTTGTAAAAGCGGTGTAACCATCCGGATGAAAGTGGAAGATATCAGTGAATTAGGCAGAGCCACGCAAGGTGTAAAATTGATCAGGCTGGATAATGGCGATGAAATTGCAGCAATCACCAGGATGGATGAACAGGAAGTTGAAGCGGTAGTTGAAGATATTGCTGAAGAAATTCCACCGGTGAATGAAAATGGCAGTGGTCCTGAACAGAACCAGGAAAATCCGGACATCAACGCAACCAATAATGAAAACCCAGCATCTGACGAACAAGAATCTCCTAACAATCAATAATTATAAATTACACACATTAAAAATCTGAAAAATGCAAAAAATACTCTTTACTGCATTACTTGCTGTTTTGTCAATGGGGCTTTATGCGCAAAAAATTGACGATGTAAAGAAATTGATCAGTGAATCTAAATGGGAAGAAGCCAAAGTAAAAGTGGATGCTTTCCTGGCTAATGAAAAAAATGCTTCCAAAGCTGAAGGCTGGTATTATAAAGGAGTTATTTATAATGAACTGGCAAAGGATAGTACAAAGGCTACATTATTAGGTTCAACAGATGGCAGGATGGAAGCTTTCGAAGCTTTTAAAAAATACATCGAAATGGATCCTAAAACCGTTTTGATGACTTTGGAGCAAAACGTTCGGCTATTTGATATTTACAATGGTTATTTTGACCTGGGTGCAAAAGCTTTCAATGATAAAAAATACAATGAAGCTTACACGAATTTTAAAAATGCAAGCATTGTAGAAGATTATGTTGCTGCAAAAGGATACGAGTACAACAACTTTAAATTCCCAACACTGGATACAGCTTTGATCCAGAACATTGCATTATCCGCTTTATTGGCAAAGAATGAAGCTGATGCTGCCATTTATTATGCAAAACTGGCTGACGCTAAAGTGAAGGGCCAGGGTTTTCTTGAAATTTACCAGTTCCTGGTAGATCATTATCATACCAAAAATGATATTGCCAACAGGGATAAATACCTGGCTATCGGTAAGGAATTATATCCTGAGAGTCCATTCTGGTGCGAGGTAGAATTAAAAGGTTTAGAGGATGATAAAACTAAAATGTTTGCTAAGTACGATGAGTTAATCACTGGTAATTGTAAAACTTACGCATTATTATATAATTACGGCGCAGAGCTATTCAATTACATTTATACACAGGATAAAAAACCGGCAGATTACAAAGAAAAGCAGGCTAAACTGGATGAAGTTTTAAAAGCTGCCATCGCTTTGGAAAGTTCACCAGATGCTAATTTATTAATGGCTCGCCATGTATATAATGAAGTTTATGATGCACAAGATGCACAGGCTGAAATTAAAGGAACCAAGCCTGAAGATGTAAAGAAGAGAAATGATTTGAAAGCGGCCATGAATACAAAACTTGACCAAATGTTGCCTTATGCAATGGCGGCAGCAAAATTTTATGAAGGTCGCACTGATTTAAAAGTACACGATAAAGGAAATGCGAAGATTGCTACAGACTTGATCATCCGTTATTATGATCAAAAGAATGATAAAGTGAAAGTGAAAGAATACCAGGATAAAATGAAAGCAATCGATAACTAATCGATAACATAAATTAGAATTAAAAAACCGGGAGAGCATCCCGGTTTTTTTGTGTCCAATATCGATTTTCTAATTCAAATAAACTTCAGGCAGGGTCATAGTTTGTTTAAAGCTATAAAATCTTACTTAACATAATATAAATTATAAGACAAATTCTAATACAGCATTCTGACTTTGATTGTATGATTTACGGCTTTTAAAAGCTGCAATGCCCGGTCAGAGATCTTCTTATCAATATCCAAAACAACATAACCGATCTTATCATTGGTTTTTAAATACTGTCCAACGATGTTGATTTTATTTTTTGATAATGTGGTATTGATTTCAGAAAGTACACCGGGAACATTTTCGTGAATATGCAGAATTCTGTGAGCGCCTTCTTGCGGTGGTAAGCTCAATGCCGGAACGGTATGCGATCCATTGGTAATTCCTTTTTCCAGGTAATTAAACAACTTTATACTCACATCTTCACCAATATTAGCCTGGGCTTCTTCGGTTGAACCGCCAATATGCGGCGTAAGGATCACGTTGGGTAATTGTTGTAATGGCGTATAAAATTTGTCGCCATTTTTTTCGGGTTCTTGTGGGAAAACATCGATAGCCGCACCGCTTAACTTCTTATCTAAAATAGCTTTTCTTAA
>CAMPGG010000395.1 GCA_946885335.1 uncultured Chitinophagaceae bacterium | reverse complement strand
TTGAATTTACTGCAATTTGTTGGCAGTATAATATCAACATCATTCCTTTTTTTTAAAGACTTGTTGGGCTAACTTCAAAAAAAAGTATCTATATGCAAAAGTTATAATCCAGAAAATATGCCTCAGTAACCCACCGCTCCACCATTAGGGCTCGAGGAATCAGACACACCTGCATAGATCTTATATTCATCATTGTATGAAATCCCCATCAACTCGCCAAGGCTATAGATACCCTGCAACTGGTGTCCCATATTTTTAAGAATGGCTTCAGTATCTGGCGACATCAAATCCCTTTCATAAAAGATCCTGTCTGGTAACCATTGGTGATGAATTTTCATAGATTCAATAGCATGATCAAGCCACATATTATATCCCAGTACATTCAGCACCGTTTGAAATACGGTATTGATAATTGTTCTTCCCCCGGGTGTTCCAATGATTAAATAAGGCTTACCATTTTTTGCCACGATGGTGGGTGTCATGCTCGATAGCATTCTTTTTTCCGGGGCGATAATATTAGCAGGCGATCCAACTTGTCCATCTTCCGTAGTAACACCAGGTTGCGGGTTAAAATCTCCCATTTCATTATTAAAAATAAAACCCAGTTTTTCTGAACCCATTTTAGAACCATACGAATCTTCTAAAGTGTAGGTAAGGGAAACGGCATTGCCATCTTTATCCACCACTGACAAATGCGTGGTATTGTTACCGTCATATGGTTGCCCGTATTTTCCGGGATCACTCACAGAAGCTTTATTCCAGTCAATGTTATTGAATCGCATTTTTGCGAATTCTTTGGAGGTTAATTTATCCAACGGCATTTCAGGGTTAAAATCAGGATCGCCCAGGTGCGCTGCACGGTCTGCAAATGCCCTTCGCATAACCTCTGATATTAAGTGTACATATTGGGCAGAATTAAATTTAATGGAATCCAGGTTTGCGAGTTCCATCATATTCATCATTTGGATTAACGCTGTTCCACCCGAGCTTGGTGGACCCATGGAGTAAATTTCAAAATCTTTATAAGTTCCTTTCAGCGGTTTGCGTTCAATGGCAGTATATTTCTCCAGGTCTTTTTTGGTGATGAGACCACCATTTTTTTTCATGAAGATTTCTATTTCTTCCGCAACAGTTCCTTTGTAAAAACCATCTGCGCCATTATCACGTATCAGCTCCAGTGTTTTTGCAAGTGCAGGCTGCTTCCATTTATCACCAGGCCGGGTAACCTGCTCTTTACCATTTTTAAAATACCCGTGAATAAGATCAGTCGGCTTACTTTCTTCGGATAGGGAAAGGGCTTCCCAGTAAAGCCTCCAGTTCATTTCAAAACCATTTTTAGCCAGGTTAATCGCCGGTTGAACCAAATCACGCCAGGGTAGTTTGCCATATTTTTTATGTGCCATGTATAATCCGGCAACGGTACCTGGAACACCAATCGCTTTTATACTATTATGATTACTGTTTTCAATTAACTGGCCCGCACTGTCCAAAAACATATTTGCGGTAGCGGCCAGGGGTGCCTTTTCCCGAAAATCAATGGTAGTAACATTTCCCGAAGCATTCATAAAAACCAAAAAACCGCCGCCGCCAATATTTCCCGCCTCCGGGTGTGTAACCGCTAATGCAAATGCGGTAGTAATGCTTGCATCAATAGCATTCCCACCTTTTTTTAAAATATCCACCCCTGCCTGGGAAGCTAAAACACTTGATGATACCACCATTCCATTTTGCCCATACGCCTGGGCTGTACTTTGGAAAGGAAGTACCAGCAGGATCATCAAACATACAGCTACAAAAATTTTTGAAAATAATTGGGTGATGCTTTTAAAGTTGGTGTATTGCATATGGTGCTTTTAAAAAATGATTTTACTTTATCCTGTTATATTTTTTGAGCAGGTCCATCACTAATTTGTGAGGCAGTGCATATGATTTATTTCCATTGATACCTTCCATTGTTTCGGCGGCTACCATCGCGTTGATGATAGCTTCTTCCACTGATTGCACGGTTGCTTCAAAAAAGGGATCCATAATATCATTTGGCATCACGTCAACTTTTGCAAAATCATACCTGTCAAATGCCGTTGGATTGGCGGTTGAAAATGCAATAAAAATATCCCCGGAACCATTTCCTCCATAACCGCCCACATTTCCAATACCCAATGGCACTCTTTGAGCAATACGTTTTAACTGGTGAGGAAGAAAAGGGGCGTCGGTAGCTACTACGACAATGATGGAGCCATCACCTTCCTTCCTGTAAGATTGCGGCGGCAATTTAAATTCAGCATTCAACGTATCCAATAATTCTTTGCCAACGGGTACACCTGCAATCACCAGAGAGGGTTTCCTGCCAAAGTTTGCTTGTACCAGTACACCAACCGTAAAAGTTGTATCACCTAATTTAATTACTCTTGATGCCGTTCCGGTGCCACCTTTAAATCCCAGGCACATCATGCCTGTTCCACCTCCTACATTTCCTTCCTGCAAGGGGCCTGTTTTAGTGTTATTCAAGGCTTCGTAAACATGGCTTTCTTTTACATGAAAGCCATAAATGTCATTCAAAAAACCATCGTATGTTTCAGCAACTACCGGGTATGTATACCAGAAATCGTCTTCTTTATACCAATGCTTGTCAACGAACCATTTCAGCACAGCATCTCTTACAACACCAACACTGTTCGTGTTGGTGATCATAATAGGCGTTTCTAAAAATCCTGATTCGGTAACCCATGTGGTTCCGGTCATTTCTCCATTCCCATTCAACGAATACCAATTAGCGTATACGGGATTATTTTTTAAACCTCTTGGCAAGATGGCGGTAACGCCGGTTCTTACCGGTCCTTTGCCCAGGATGTTTTTACCCTGCCCGGAAATGATGGTACTGTACCCGACTTCAATACCTTTTACATCCGTTATGGCATTAAACTTTCCCGGGGTACCATTAAAGGGAATTCCAATATCCCTGGCCCTTGGTTTTTGTGCATAAAGTGCTGACTGGAAAAGGAGGAGGAAGCAAGCTATTTTTAGAAAATGCATTATTAAGATTTTCAGTTAGTTAATGGTCAGCAACGACTAACGTGGATGGTTAGCAGTTTTGCCGGTATGCTAAAGCCGACTGAAAACCAAATTACAAAAAACTTGCTATAGAGATTGATTGAAAATAGTAAACCTTGATTCTTTTACATTCC
>CAMPGG010000394.1 GCA_946885335.1 uncultured Chitinophagaceae bacterium | reverse complement strand
GAATTAGGCATATTTCGATTCACCTAAACATATAAACTTCTAAACAACTAAACCCGATTCCTTTAATTATCCTCCATCACTTTTTCCCTGGCTTTTTCGGCTTTATTGAACGGATCCCAGCTTATATCAAGTTTACCATCTTCGCCTGTCTTGGCTCTTAACCGGATATTTACACCGGCACGGCCTTTATTCTGGAGTTCTTCGCTATCATCTTTACTCAGGTTTGTAATGGGCACCTGGATACTCATGTCGGTTTTATTTTTCGGATCATAGATGCCTTCTACAAAGAGTTTGATGACATTCGACCTGATTTCCATTCTATCTAAAGCGATAGCCGATCCATCGATTTCTAAAGTGCTTTTTAATTCGGCAAATCGCATTTTTGAAAAATCACGTTTCTTGAATGCCACCTCCCCGATCTTCATTACCGGTTCAAAATTTATTAACTCTCCATCTTTCACACTGAACTTAACGGTACCCTTTAAACTATTTTCAACAATATCCGCAGCGTTGGTTAATGCACCATTGATATTAACTAATGCATTCAATTTCCCTTTCATATTATTTTGGGTGATGGCATCCTGTTCGAAATTATTAAACGCATAAAAAATTCCGGGGATATCAATATTATCCAGGTCCGATTTAAATGCGAGCCGACTGTTAGATCCATTTTCGGTTAGCGAACCGCTGAAGTTCATATGTCCACCGGCATGATGAAGATTAGCCTGCTGCAGAATCATTTGATTGGTAATCATCCTTACATCGGCGTTGACATCGGTGGCTTTGAATTTTTTATATAAAACATTGGCTGCATTTAAATTAATATTCGCCACTCCATCTTTTAACATCCGGTCAATATTATTAGAAACTTTAGAAAGGCTGGATCCGGACTTTTTGCTTTTACTTTTTGTTGCCTGCTTTTTACTGCCTACAAAATTTAGAAAATCCTGCACGTTTAAGTTGGCTGTATTTACCTGCCAGTTCAACTCAAGTTGCTGGGGATTGATATTCACCAATGCCAGGAAATTCTCAACATCGCCCTTCATTTTAAGTTTTGTATTTCCTGCATTAGCGTTCAGGAATGGAATAAGCAGATCCTGGTTTTTAAAAAGCAATTGTCCATTACAGTTAGTAAGCGTAAAATCCCTGGGCAGGTAGTGAATATCAGCTTTGCTAAAATCAATAATGCCATTCATAACAGGTGCTGTCGTGTCATCATTTGCAATTGATCCTTTATATTTTATATCGAATTTTCCAGAGCCACTATTAAAACGTATGGTTCCACTTTCAGTTATACTGTTTATATCCGTCAGTTTAAACTGCGACTTCAAATCACATTCAAGAAATGGATTTTTAAGATTGGTGACCAGTATTTGATTTGATGTTACCGGTATAGTTCCCCATTTACCTTTAAATCCCGATACTTTTATCATTGAATTTTCATCCGTTCGAGCCACCTTATTTACTATTTCATTGGTAAACATGGCGGAGAAAGTGCTTTCATTTAATTTAATAGCCGGGGATGTCAGCGATGCATTGTTTACATCCATATTCACTTTTACCAATGGCACATAACGGTATCCCATCTCTCCAACAATTTCCGCTCTCAGGTTTACCGGTTTACTAATTTTAAACGAATCCAGTTTACTGCTAATAGCTGGTGTTAGTATTTCAGAAATTTTACCAAGGAGAATATTATTGGTTTTGATAGACAGGTAAAAAAATCTTGGATCGTTTTTTAAATAGAATTTGCCATTTAAATTAAACGGATGCTTATCGATGTTTAACCGGATATCAGGCAGGGTTAAAACGCCATCTCTCAGCCTGGCTGTAAACTTTCCATCCAGTCTTTTATTTTTCAGATAACTCCCTTTTTCAGTATTGAATGTAAGCCCATGCACCAGCGATTTCATATTAATCCGTAAAAGGTTGGTGGTATCTTTTTCTTCAATTTCACAATCCAATCTTTCAAAGAAAATGTCGTGCAACTTATTTCGTCCAACATTTTCCATAACGAACCGCGTATTTCTGAATAATAAATCAGGCACATGCCTTTCGCCCGGTTCAGTTTGCGGATCATCTGCCCTGACCATATTAGAGTAACCGGTAGAATCTTTAAATAAATAGAAGGAAGCATTATCAAAAATGATCTTACCCGGTTTGATTTTTCCCGTAAATAAACTGGAAAGACTTATCCTGATAAAAACACTTTCAGCCTTAAGAAATTCATGTTTATGTTGTTGAAAAAGGGAATCTCTTATACTGACATCTTTTAATCGTACCGATAAGATTGGAAAGGTTTTAATAAATCCCGCACTCAAACCTTCAATCTGAACATCCCCTTTGATAGATTTATTCAACTGAACTTTTACTTTCTCAATCAATCCATGTTGATTGTAATAGAGATAAGCCGACAGCCCCGCCCATATCAGTATGAGGATGCTAATAAATGCCAATATGCTCCGGATGGTATATCTCTTGAATTTTTGCAATTAAAATATTTAAAGGGATCTGATAATAATATGTAATACCGTTATTTGCCTTAATGAAATTTATCTGGAAAAATTACTTAAGATTCATGGGGTGGACCTGGGAGGGGGAGTTTCCCCAACTTTCAAAGTATATTATAATTGTCGGGCCACATACCAGTAACCAGGATTTTATCCTTGGATTGGCTTTTCGCAGTGTATTAAATATCTCTTCAGCCCATTTTTTGGGGAAAGAAAGTTTGTTTAAACCTCCTTTCGGGAAATTGTTTGTCAAAATGGGTGGAATTCCCGTAAAACGGGATACGAGCAACAATATGGTAAAACAGGTAGTTGAATTATTTAACCAATCAGATAACCTTATCATTGCCCTTTCTCCCGAAGGAACAAGGAAAAAAACAGAACGCTTAAGAACCGGGTTTTATCATATTGCCTCTGAAGCAAAAATACCAATTGTAATGGCTGCAATGGATTATAAAGATAAAAAGTTGATCGTATCCACGCCATTCTATACAACGGATAATGAGCTTGAAGACTTTCGTTTTATAATAGACTTTTTTGCAAAGGCCGAAGGAAAATTTCCAGAAAATGGTATGGGTCATCTAAACAATAGCACATTATACCTTTAATATGCTGGTAAGATTATTGTAAATATTTTTAAAGTAATACGACTGAAATGAGGCATCAGTTAATAATTACT
>CAMPGG010000393.1 GCA_946885335.1 uncultured Chitinophagaceae bacterium | reverse complement strand
TAACTATTTGATTCTGGAGCATCTATAAGAATATCTTCAATTTCTTCCTTTAACATTTTATTGAGTTCACCCGTACTCATATATTTATCACGGGCCACCCTTTTTTCAATTCGGGAAATAATATTAACCGTAGTATCAATACCAACATCTGCTCCAACAAGCGCTTCTTCCAGGTTATCCAGCACTTCTTCATCAATAGAAGTTTTACCTGCGACAGCTTTAGTTATTTTAGATAGAAAATTTTCCTTGGTTTTTTGAAGTCCCTGGTCCAGACTTTCTTTTTCTTTTTTGCCGAAGAGTTTATTGAAAAATCCCATTGCCAATAATTAAGTGTGAAAAATACGCATAATATAAAAAACAAAAGCCATCACGATAATAATCGGGACAGCTTTAAAATGAAATTGAATTTTTCAGAATTATTTCTGAGCTAAAAATTCTTTTACTTTATCCTTATGAACAATGGCCTCTTTAAATGTATACGCACCAGTTTTAGGGCTGCGTACAGGCTTGATCACTTTACTCCAGTTCTTTGCGTCAGCGGCAGACTTTAAGTCTTTCTTCTGGGCGGTTTTAGCTGCTTTTGCCATGATAATTACTTATTAGTTGATTAGTTGAAAAGTTGAATTTGTTGAAATAGTCCAACATCAACCATTTACTTGATTTCTTTATGTACAGTGTACTTTTTCAGGATCGGGTTAAACTTTTTCAGCTCTAATCGCTCCGGGTTATTTTTCTTGTTTTTGGTGGAGATGTAACGGCTGGTGCCTGGCTGACCACTTGTTTTGTGCTCAGTACACTCCATTATCACCTGTACACGGTTTCCTTTCTTTGCCATTGTTTATGGTATTGTAATGTTTTAGATTTTTTGTCCTGCGGCTCTCATTTGCTTAACTACTGAATAAAGACCGTTCTTGTTGATTGTTCTTAATCCTTCAGTAGAAAGTTTAATAGTGATCCATTTGTTTTCTTCAGCCAAAAAAAACTTTTTAGTTTGCAGGTTAGGTAAAAACCTGCGTTTAGTTTTAATGTTTGAATGCGAAACGGTATTTCCGCCTATCGGTGTTTTGCCTGTTACCTGACATACTCTCGCCATGTTCTTAAAATTTTGGACGGCAAAGGTAGGGAAAACCAATTAATTATAGCTAATTCGGATGAAAAAATTTGCATATTTCTTCACACCTGTTAATAAGTTTGTTTTAAAGCTAAAGTCCGGTTACAAAAATTTTAATAATCATCGATTTTATGGCCTGGCTTCAAATGTATGATGCAGATTTGAAACCCTTTTTGTATTTAGTCATTTTCAAGTAGCTTCGCAACTCGATAAAAAGGCCAAAATAACAAAGGATCAGGAGTATGATCTGCTTGAATTGGCCATTTTCCTCAAATTTGAAAAAGTAAATCTAAAATCGCAAATAACATGGCATACGATGTAATCGTCATTGGAACAGGTCCTGGTGGATATGTAGCCGCCATCAGGGCATCGCAGTTAGGATTAAAGACAGCCGTAATTGAAAAAGAAAGCCTGGGTGGCATTTGTTTAAACTGGGGTTGTATTCCCACTAAAGCATTATTAAAAAGTGCCCAGGTATATGAAGATATTAAACATGCTGAAAGCTATGGTATTGAAGCGTCCGGTAAACCAAATTTTGAAGCGGTAATCAAGCGCAGTCGCGGGGTTGCCGATAAAATGAGCAAAGGTGTCCAGTTCCTGATGAAAAAGAATAAGATCGATGTGATCATGGGATATGGAAAAGTAACCGGCAAAGGAAAAGTAGAAGTAACGGATGGCGACAATAAAAAGCAAACCGTTGAAGGAAAGCACATCATCATTGCAACCGGTGGACGCAGCAGGGAATTGCCCAGCCTGCCTATAGATGGTAAAAAGATCATTGGTTACCGGGAAGCAATGTCTTTACCTCAGCAACCCAAAAGCATGATCGTAGTGGGTAGCGGTGCCATCGGTGTTGAATTCGCTTATTTCTATAACAGCATGGGAACAAAAGTTACCATTGTTGAATTCCTGCCACGCATTGTCCCGGTTGAAGACGAAGATATTTCCAAAGAGTTATTAAAAAATTATAAGAAAAGCGGCATTGAAATTATGACCGACAGTGAAGTAACATCTGTCGATACAAATGGCAATGGCGTAAAAGCAAAAGTGAAAACACCGAATGGAGAGATCAGCCTTGAAGCGGATATCCTGTTAAGTGCTGTTGGCGTTACTGCTAACCTGGAAGGCATTGGCTTAGAATCTGCTGGTGTAAAAACAGATAAAGGAAAGATCATGGTTGATAAATATTATCAAACCAATATACCCGGATTATATGCTATTGGAGATTGCACACCCGGCCAGGCTTTAGCTCACGTTGCATCCAAAGAAGCTGTGATCTGTGTAGAAAATATTGCTTTTGGCGAAAAGAAATTCAATCACCAGCCGGAAGCCCTGGACTATGGTAATGTACCGGGATGTACATATTGCAGTCCGGAAATTGCATCGGTGGGTTATACTGAAAAACAAGCAAAAGATGCCGGCTTTGATATTAAAGTGGGTAAGTTCCCTTTAAGCGCTGCAGGCAAAGCAACCGCCGCGGGACACAATGAAGGTTTTATAAAAGTGATCTTTGATGCCAAATATGGCGAATGGTTAGGCACGCATATGATCGGGTATAATGTAACAGAACTGATTGCAGAAACGGTAGTGGCCCGTAAGTTAGAAACAACCCATCATGAGATCCTGAACAGCATTCATCCTCACCCAACTATCAGTGAGAATATCAAAGAAGCTATTGAAGTTGCTTATGGTGAAGCGATTCACCTGTAAATTTTATAACATAGTTGATTATAAAAAAGATTGCCCTGGCTGGCAATCTTTTTTATGCACTATTTCAAAAGTTATTAATGACCAACTACCCTATCCATATGTTGAAACACTGTTTATTATGGCTCTTTATTTTGATTTCATTGAGTGCAGCTTCGCAGGACTCTATACAAAAAGCCCAGGTTGCTGTTAAATGGGCACCCACCGGGCTAATAGCCGGTAACATTAGTTTATTGGGTGAATATGGATTTGGAAAACATTCTTCGCTGACTGCAAAACTTGGGATACCGGTTAAAGTAAATCATCATTTGGAATATGATGGTGACGATACCCGGTTTTCATCAAGAGCAATGTCATTCATGGCAGGTTA
>CAMPGG010000392.1 GCA_946885335.1 uncultured Chitinophagaceae bacterium | reverse complement strand
CAAATAATCTGCCGGGAAAGAAAGCCCGGGTGTGGTCAATTGACCAAAATCGGTTGTTAGATTGCACCCTCCTTCGAAAGTGTGATACAAACCAAAGTTGTGACCAATTTCGTGTACTGCTGTACGTGAGAGATTGTACATGGAGTATGAATAACAACTGTTATTGGTAAATACCCTGTAGTCTATAGCTACACCATCTGTTTCTGCCGTTCCCGGACCTATCTCTGGCGAGATACCGATGACACCTTCGGGCCCCATACCGATCCAGACATTGTAATAGTCTGTCATGGGCCAGGGATTTAATCCGCCTGAACTCGATTTTTTTATGGCTTGCGGTTCACTGATACCAATCAATACATTGCTTTGTTTTCTTTCAATGCCGGTTGTAAAATTTCCCTGTGGATCCCTGCGTGCAAGGGTGAACCGGATGAGTGAATGTCCTCTTACATCATAAAATCCTGCTGCATTGGTACTGTCAGCATTCAGTCCTGAAAAATCTTCGTTCAAACGCCGTATAAAAAAATTTACATCATCATCCGTCACGATCGTTGGATCAGGTAATAAAATATGCACCACGATGGGTATTGTAACCGTATTAACTAATGCCTCATAACTTAAAGTGCTGAAGGTTTCGCTCTTTTGTAAAGAGAGTTGGTAGTCTTTTAAACCCTGCTCATAATTCGATTTGTAAAATGGATCGTCATGCAGCCTTTGTTCAATGGCTTCCATGGTAAAACATCTTTGATCGCCGGGTTTTATTTTTTGTGCCGTAACAAAATAACTACAGGTAAGAAGGAACAAAAGACTTAATGCAGGATAATAAAATAATTTATACAATGAGGGTGGTTTAAGGTATGGGGACGGCCAAAATTCACCCACAAAAATAAGTAATCCTGCTCATGAATTTATATGAACAAAGCACCTGCAATAGTAGCTGTCATCAGGCATGCCACGGTACCCCCGATCAATGCCTTGATGCCAAGTTGAGTCAGATTTTTTCGCTGGTTGGGAGCTAATGCACCGATGCCACCGATCTGAATACCGATAGAAGAAAAATTGGCAAAACCGCACAATGCAAAGCTTGCCATGATCAATGTTTTAGGATCACTGATTACACCAGTAGCTTTCATGGTGCCCAGGGACATATATGCAACAAATTCATTAAGAATAGTTTTTTCTCCCAGTAATTGACCGAACAGGGTAATATCAACCAGGTTAACACCAATCAACCAGGCAACCGGTGCAAAAGCATAGCCCATTAAAAATTGAAATGATAAACTGGTATATTTTCCATTGGTACCTGATGCAATTACTTCGTTAAGGGAAGTAACACTTCCGATATATCCCAGTATGCCATTGGCTACCGCAATCAATGCGATGAATGCGATCAGCATGGCACCAACATTCACCGCTAATTTTAAACCATCCGTTGTTCCGTTTGAAATGGCATCCAAAAGATTGGAGCCAATTTTTTCTTTGGATACCTGCAATTCGGTAGATACATTCCTGGGATCAGGATCCGGGAATAGAATTTTTGAAACTAAAATAGCTGCAGGTGCTGCCATGATAGATGCCATCAATAAAAGCTTCGCATACTTTTGTTGTTCTATTACATCATTGCCTCCCAACATGGTAACATATACGCCTAAAACGCTGCCTGCCGTTGTTGCCATTCCGCCAACCATAATGCAAAGCAATTCACTCTTCTTCATTCTTTCGAGGTATGGTTTTACCAATAAAGGTGCTTCGGTTTGACCAAGGAAAACATTAGCTGCAGCAGAAATACTTTCAGGTCCGCTCACTCCTAATTTGGAAAGCAACCAGGCAAAAACAAATACAATTTTTTGAAGGATGTTGAAATAATATAACACTGCGGAAAGTGCAGCGAAGAAAATAATATTAGGTAAGGCCTGCACTGCAAAAATAAATCCCCAGCTTTGAGAAGAATCTACCAATGGTCCAAAAAGAAACCTGGCGCCATCTTTACCCAGGTTGATCACTTTTACAAAAGCCTTTGCTATAAAATCAAAAAATATTGAAACGCCCGGTAAATGGATAATGCTGAGTGCAATCACAATTTGCAATGTTAACCCGATGATCACCAGGCGCCAATTGATCATTTTGCGATTATTACTTAATAAAAAACAAACGGTGAGCAGGAAACTGATGCCTAAAAGACCTCTCAGAATATTATCAACAGCGGGGGTCATGCGAATTTATTTGT
This sequence comes from uncultured Chitinophagaceae bacterium, assembly GCA_946885335.1. The sequence continues at coordinate 974 of CAMPGG010000392.1, read as the reverse complement.
GCGGCAAGATAATACAATAATGTATCGGCAGGGAGTAAAAATGAAAAAGCCCCATCCCGGTTTTAAGCCAGGACAGGGCTTTGTGAATATAATGTCAATTAAGATTGCAATGCCATGTGAGATTCGATCTTTTTCACAAAATTACTCTTTGGCTGTGCGCCAACCAGTTTGTCCACCACTTCTCCATTTTTTATAAACAGAATAGCCGGAATGCTGGTAATACCATAATTCATGCTGATTTGTGGATTGTTATCAACGTTTACTTTACCTACGTTTACTTTGCCGTCATATTCCTTTGATAATTCTTCAATGACCGGGCCAATTGCACGACATGGTCCACACCATTCCGCCCAAAAATCTACTACGGTTAATTTATCTGAGGATAATACTTCTGCCTGAAAATTTGCATCTGTGAATTCTTTTGCCATGATTATATGATTGTTTATGATAAAAATACTTTTATATGTGCTATGTCTTACAAATTTATATCCAAAAACCAGACCTGCTTGCTTGTCATTAATTAGTGTTTAATTTGACAACACCTGTACAGATAAGGCTGGATGATTTTCAAGAAATTCCGCCATTTCGTCATTCATTTCAAAGCCTTCACTTAAGGTTAACAAACTAATGCGGGTTTGGTTTTCTGGTGATATCAAATTAAAGCGCAATGCTGATTTACCGGGATGTTCTTTAACATTTCGTTCAAAGAAGGACAGGAAATTTTCATCTACAACGGATGGATGCAAATCAATCTGCACTTGCCTGGTCAATATCTTCTTTATAGTTTCTGCCAGTGTAATCGATTGCACTTTGAATTCATATTCACCACTGTTGTAGCGTTGTTTCAGGTAACCATTGATAAAAATGGAATTACCTGCTTCCAAATAATTTTGAAACTTCAGGTAATCTTCACTAAACAAAACGATCTCCATTTTTCCACTGAAATCTTCCACTGTAAAAGAACCGAACTTTTT
>CAMPGG010000391.1 GCA_946885335.1 uncultured Chitinophagaceae bacterium | reverse complement strand
CCTTCCGCATCAGCATAAACGGTGTTGTTAGATGTATTCACCAACAGGTCCATGACTTTTTTAAATTCATTAAAACTTTTTGCTTTGGTACGTTGCCAGCTTTGAATAAGCCCTGTCATGTCCCGGTTATTGGCTTTTACACTGAGCCACTTGCCATCTCGTTTTGCCATTATAGGGCCATGATGTGTAAATAATGCATTAATGTTTTTAGTATGAGTTTCTTTCCCGTTTTTATATTTCAGGCTGATCTTTTTATTAGTAACCGGTTTTTGCTCTTTGTTATACAGGTAGGTGTAACCGTTAGTTGTCTTGCTTATATTTTCTATATACGCATCTGAAATATCGGTGGCGCTTGATGTATGCATCCAGCCCAGTTTTTCATTAAAACCCTGGTAAATAAAAAACTGTCCCCAGGTTACGGCTCCATACGCATTTAATCCTTCCTCACTCACCATATGCACTTCGGGCCGAAAATAAAATGTAACATGTGGGTTGATGTATAAAATTGAATTTCCCGATGCCGTGATCTTTGGTGAAAAAGCAAAACCATTTGACCCCGTTAAAATTTCTTCATCTTTTTGTTTGGGTAATGCTTGTGAAAATTCATCTCCTGTATAAAATTTCTTTAATTCAGCTACGCTTACACCGGCGGTGCTGATAGCACCTATGCTGCCATCTGTCCATAACAAAGGGTACCAGGGTTCAAACCGGGTAAGCAATGCGGGTTTGGTTTGAGGATTTTTATACAGGTAATAGTTTATACCATCAGCAAATGCAACCAATAATTTTTTTAACCATTCAGGCGCATTATTATAATCATGCATGGCTTCTGTTGAATCAATGACCAGGCGTATCATCAGGTCGTTGTAAATTTCTTTTTCCCCGTTTACTTCAGAAAGACGACCCAGTTTTTCAATGTAATTCATCTCCACTCTTTTAAAATCATCTTCACACTGGGCATAGAGTAAACCAAAAACTGCATCCGCATCTGTTTTACCATAGATGTGCGGTATGCCAAAATGATCCCTGGTGATGGTTACCTGGTTAGCTTGCTTTTCCCAGCGATTGATATCTTGTGGGGTAAATGACTGGGACAGTAATTGAAATGGAAATAATAAAATCAGTAGAATAAATCTCATCACCAAATTTATATATTAATTCCATGCAATTGCGGGCAACATAATCAGGCGGGATGCCTGATTAAATCCGTGAATTTTAAAATAGATTTTTTATCTGTCAACTTTTTGTAGTTGATTTAGCTGGATTTTTTAAAAGACCTAATGCCGTTTCTTTTCCTTTTATGGACAGTAATTTATTGGGTGCCGATTCAAGTGATTTTTCAAACTGCACCAAAGCATCTTTTGGCCTGTTCATTTGTAATAACCATTCACCATACATTTCATAAGAAGGTTTTACTACAGTCGGCGGACCATATGCATAAGTACTGGATGTTTCCAGCGCTGTGGCTTGTTGTAAAAATTTCTCCGTTGTTGCAGCATCTTTTTTCATCCAGGCCTGCATCGCCTTTAATTGGAGTTCCATCACCTCTGTTTTCTGCAAGTCGGCTAATGTAGGCATACTTCGGTTGATGCTTCCGCAAACGCGGATATCATTGCTATTTGTTTTTTCATTTTCTATTAATCTTTCGCCTGCCATTTGTCGGATAATATTCTCCAGTTCAACCTCATTGTTCTGATGATAGGCCGCCATGCCGGTAACAAAATAATTCCTTGCCCTGGTCAATACATTCAGGTCTTTTTGTTCAAAAGAAATAGCAGTTACCGCTTTGTCGTAATCACCGGTTTCAGCCAGGTAGGTAGCTTTAAGGTAAATCATATGAGACCGGGCAGCAGGGCTTGGAAATTCAGTGCAAAACCGCTGCATGCTGTCAACCATATTTCTTGCAATGGATGCTTTGCCTTGCTGCAGGTAACCATAAAGCAGCCAGTGATAGGAGTGATAACCCAACGCATCATTATTTAATTTTTTCCGCTCTTTCCTGTCTTTTTCAGCCGCCCAGGAAACAATATTGCTGCTTACCACTTTATCCCACATACCCAAGGCCAGGTAGGTATGTGTGGGCATATGAAGTGCGTGACCCGCATCGGGAGCAACTTGCGCATACTTGTCAGCGGTAGATAACGCTAAACTGGCATGTTCGGGATTATCGTAAGCATGAATGATATAATGTAATGCGCCTGGATGTAAAGGATTTCTTTCAATAACCTCTTTGGCAATCTCTGCTGCCTGTTCAAATACTTTTGTTTGCCTGCCTGTTACTGCCTTTCCTATAAGTGATAAACTATAAAATGCCGCCACTTCATTATTCCCCGGGTACTTTTGATACAAGGTTTCCATAAAAGCGGCATAACTGCTGTCTCTTCCTGTTTTATTCCCGGTACCGTATAAAATATTAATTCCTTTGATAAAATCTTTTTCCAGCTCGGATTTCGCTTTCGCAACTCTTTCAGATGGTGTGGTGCCCAATTTAACCAGGGTAGCATTTCCTTTTTCATAATTTTGTTCACGCCACAATGGATGATTATAGGTCATGGCCTCACCCCAATAAGCCATGACAAAACCAGGATCTAATTTCTGCGCATTTTGAAATGCCTCAGCCGCATCTTCATATTCAAAACTATGCAGGTATAATAAACCTTGTTTAAAAGCAGGTTGGGCTGCATTGTTACCGGTTACTTCCAAATCAACAACACCTAATGATTCTTTAGGTTGATTATTTGATGCACAGCTAATAAAAAGAAATGTTGCCAGTATGGCGGGGATATATTTTGCAGGTTGCATGATAGGTTGATTTAGCCTTTTAAATTTACTTTATTATCATGAACCGGCAAGATGAGCTTGCTGGATGAAGGGTATGAGTAATTAGAGTGTCATCAACCCGCTTTAAAATGATTTTTATTCACTCTTCTCTCCCACAAACCAATGTTCTTTGTTTTTAAACAGCACATTAAAAGTGGTAAAGCTTCCATAAATGCGGGTAATGTATTGCTGAAGATTTACTTTTTCTTCATCACTGAGACCCTTATGCGCATTTAGCTGTTGTTCCAATACTCTTAACCTGTCTCTTGCCATTACCAGTTTGTGAAAGAACACATCGATGGGTATTTCTTTTGGCTTTTGACTTTTATCGGCAGGCTGTAAAAGCATGGTGCCATTCTTCCAGCGATCGCCCAAAGGCACTAATTCATTGAT
>CAMPGG010000390.1 GCA_946885335.1 uncultured Chitinophagaceae bacterium | reverse complement strand
GAGAATAGAAAATGTTTCTTATTTTTTATTAAGGGTTAACATTTATAATTCGTGTTTTCCCAGTTGTTGCCAGCTGATATTTACAAATTAAAATGCGTGTCAATAATAAGTTTAAACGAGCCAGTGAATTAACGACAAGGCTATTTCTGTTAGTAATCTTCAGGCAAAGTGCCTGCGCATAAAACAACAATCTAAAAATATTCCCGCTTTCATCTTTTATAATCCGCCAACCTGTATTATATTAGGTGCACCACCAAAACTAATTGTATGAATACCCATCACGACAGTACAATGGCTGCTGACGAGCAACCTTCCATATTTGAAGATCCTTATCAAAGGGAATTACTGATGCATACCTGGCAAACTGAAAAAAAAGGTACACTTCAATTTATCCTGATCATTATTGGGGTCATTTTATTTTCCGACCTGCTGGCACTATTTAAAGCCGGCCAGTTTAATACTGAAAATATTATCGCCATACTCCTGATCCCTGCCATTTTTGGCGGACTTTATTTTTATGCCAGGTCGCAACCATATGTTGCCATGCTTGCCATCATCATTATTTTTTCATTGGCCGCGCTAGCGGCAACCATTGAAACAGCTGGTGCCTACCTTGCGAGTGGATTACTATTGAAAGGCTTACTGGTATATGCTTTTATCAAAGGTTACAGGCATGCCAGGGAAGCCAACCAGGCAAAAAAAGAATTGAACCTATTATTATAACAGCACGGGATTGATCGTCTTTTTCCTCAATTGTACTCTTGTCATGCCACATAGGTGACATCTTTAATTCAAAATTTAAAATTGAAAATTTCAGTCCATTCGGGGTCTTGCCTTGATAAAATTTTCAGGTTGAATATAACCGGCAGACCCCGGGATATTATCAGCTTATTAATTCATTTACATGAAGTGACTTATTTTAATGCACTGCTGAATGTGAAAAGGCATTTTTACATTTAAGATTTATCAATTTTAGCGTAAAGTATTAAGCCGGTTCAATGATGATAAAATCAAGCAGCATTTGTCTTCCTTTTCCTTGTGGTTCCAACCATTCAAATTTTAAGTCCTGCGGTCCCTGGTTTAATTGAAAAACACCCAGGTTAATTGTTTCTGGTTTGCCGGGCATTACGTCACTGTGTAAACTAAATGTTTGAATATTGGTTTCATCGTTAACACTTATGCTGAACTTTCCACTTGCCGGTGTTTTTACAAACCCGAGTTTTATTTTAAACTTGCCCGGATTAGCAACATTGAATTGGGTAACCAATTCATTTTTCGCATTTTCTTTTTTATTCCAGACAAACACTTTATGGCCGCTCACCACCTCAAAAAGTTTTTCATCTACAAATTCATTATTGCCTGCATAACCACCGGTGTTTGATTTAACAACAAGGCTTTCACCTTCAATTGCGCCTGGTTCCCTGTATACCTGGTAAGGTATTTCAAAACCATATAATTCATCCACAGGTGTTGGTTTTATCGGGTCAACTCCGCCAGGATTTAAATACCAGTAGGCAACTGTGGCATATTGCGTAGGCCAATCATCTGGAAAATATTTTTCCATGTATCCTTTAAATGATTTTTGAAAAGGAACATTGTCAATAATTTGCCAGCGATTTAAAGACTGGTATCCCATGTTTTCTTCCGTGCGGTTCTGACTGTGAAATGCCTTTGAAAAGTATTCAGGTATACACCATGCATAACCGAAATAATCTTCTGTGCCGGTTCCAAATGTTGAAGGGAAAATTTCATCATCTACAAAAAATTTCTCATCACCTTCGCCCCACCACCAATGTCCTTCACCTCCATATTGTTTGCACGAACCACCTTTTGGATTCCATACCATGAGCGACATACCCAGGAACCGGCCATTTCCTTCTGTTTCCAGAACTGTCCAATCAGGCCAGCGGGCAGTATCCTGTAGCGGTGGTAAGTTGCGATGCCATTTTGCATGAAATCGCCCATATTCATCTACGTTAGTTGACAAGTTTTCAAGTCCAATCGTAAAATCTACATCCAGTGGTTCATTGAAATGATTGGTTAGGGTAATGGTTGCTGATTTGCTGAAGGGCATATACCAGTAGCTGTACATATGGTCTTCAGTCATGCCCATTGGTAATGTTCTGTAAATATTGTATCCCGGTGCTGAACCAAAAAAATCACCAACAGGCGACCATACCGAAGCATCCTTTTCATCATCCCAGTTTATTTGAAGGACCAGTTTTCGCAATGCTTCTTCCGTTTTTTCTTTGTTCGCTAAATTTACCTGGGCCTTGATGTAGGCGATCGCTTTAGCGCCATCTATCCTCTCTGTTTTTGTTTCACCGGCGGCAATTGTACCGCGAATAAATTTTTCTTCTTCGATTTGAACGGTATATGGTAATTGTCCTAACTGGTTTTCAAAAAAATTATTTACTGTGCTCAATGCCTGCGCATTTACAGGTGATGGGGACGATTCGAATTCGCCAATGTTTGTACCTGCCGGAAAGGTGAGATAATTAAACTGGTAATATTGTCCCCAACCCGGCTCCGCAACTACTTTACATGAACGTTGGTAGGAGATAGGTACATAATTGTTGTAACCACGTGCGGCTGTTTCGTAAACCAATCCCGGGTAGTTGAATGCCGGAATAGAATTAGTGGAAAAAAGATCGATGAAAGGAACGTCAATAATTGGTGTTGTATTCCCGTCTATATAAATTTTGATATGACCTTTATCCGGGCTTGCAGACCAAATTCGAACAATAGCACCCGGACCTTCCATTTCTGCTAACACCATGTTTTCACCTTCCTTGCGAATGAACTGTGGTGATAAACCATCATTGTTTGCACTCCAGTTTATAAAATCGCCTGTGTTGGAATCCACCTTACTTTTTCGATCATAGCTGGCCCACATAGCACTTTTTTCTCCTGCTTCCGGAAGAAAAGATAATGATCGCAAGTCGGTAAGCCTGCTAACCAAATCTTTGTAACTGATGTTTCTGTTTGTTTCAGGTGACTGTGTAGTTGATTTCTGTACACCAGCACAGGCTGCTAAAATAAACATCAGCACAAACAGGTGAATGGTATTTCTTTTCATATTGATAATGTTTTTGAAATCGAAATATACTTCGTCAATAGATTTCAATTATAGAATTGTTGCATTATCGAATTGCCGAATTGCCGAATTGCCGTATTGCCGAATTGTTCAATTGCCAAATTGTCAAATTGCCGAAT
>CAMPGG010000389.1 GCA_946885335.1 uncultured Chitinophagaceae bacterium | reverse complement strand
GAAAGCAGGAAAAGGACAAGAAATGTCTTGAATCCCCCTGCAATGAATGTTCGCCAATTTAATTGGCTACATCGCTGAGTAAAAGTCTTCATAATTCTTTTTTTAATTTTTGTGGAAAATGTTGCTTACTACTTTACCTGGAACAGATATAATTCCAGGTGAGTTCAATAGGATAATACAGATACTGAAGTGTAACCCATTAACAATACCTAATGCATGGCAGCATCCCATTCATATGGTGACTGCGTTGCCGGATAAACCTGGTCATAATTTAAATTTTTGATTAAAAAATGATTTCTACATTGGCTTATAACCAGATAAAGGATTTGGGCTATACATAGGAAGATTACCTACTAACCAGCAGTAAAACAGAAAGCATTAACCAGGAAGTTGATTCAAGGGGATGGATGCATTTATTTCGATTTTTCTATGCTGAAACTTCCAGCATAAAAAATATATAGCCACATAAATAAGTTAGGCCACTAATCAAAAAGTAAACTGCATGAACTTAACCAATGAAGTTGTTTCAGGGGGTGTGGTGGGATGAATCTATTGGCGTCTTTAAGAAAAATGAGGAGTCTTCGCGGTACGAATGGCAGGTCTAATATAGATACAAAACAGTTAGATTAAAAATATTTTTTTAACAAATTTTCAACTCGCTTATTATCAAGGTAGAGTAAAAAAAATCCCGGGAGCATTGTCCCGGGATTTGAAAAATTTATAAAAACAGTGATTTAATTTTTTGCATTGGCTCCGCATCCGCCCAATACTTCGCAAAGTTTAGCTTGCAGACCAGGCCCCCGCAGGTTACGTGCAATCACCCTTCCCTCGGGATCAACTAATATATTAAATGGAATACCACTAACCCTGTATAATTGGGCCGCTTCATTTTGCCAGAATTTTAAATCGCTTACGTTGGTCCATGTAAGTTTATCCTGCTCTATGGCTTTTAACCAATTTTCTTTTTGGCCGGGACGATCTAGCGAAACACCCAGTACCGTGAAATTGCGGTCTTTAAATTTATTATAGTTTTCAACAACGTTTGGATTTTCAATCCTGCATGGCCTGCACCAGCTGGCCCAAAAATCAACCAACACATATTTCCCCCTGAATGACGAAAGGGAAACAGGATTTCCATTTACATCCGGTTGTGTAAAATCCATCGCCAAACTACCCACCTGCCCGGCTTTACTTCCAGCAATATGTTGTTGCAGGCTGGCCCCGATCCTTGATTGTTGCATAGCCGGCGTAAGCTTAGCAAATCTTTTCTCCAGCAATGCAATGTCATCATTCATTTGCAGCGTAATAACCAATAAAAAAGGAGATACATAAGAATCAGGTTTCTCTGTAACAAAAGCATCAATAGATGATTGTACCAGGGCAACAATGGAATCATATTTTACTTTGAGGCTGTCTCTTACAATTGTATTGGTTTCTTTATTTATCTGCGCACCAAAAGCACTCATTTCGCCTACCAACGGATCGAATATTTTTTTAAAATCCAGGAAATCATCGTGGGTTGAAGAACCTTTAACTTTTAGATTTTTAAGATCCTGCTTTTTACCTTCAATACCAATATTACTGTTATTCAAAAATAAATATTGGGGTTGCGCATCTCCCATCACCAAAAAAAACAAACCGGGTTCTTCCACGTTACCCTTTAACATAAACTTTCCTTTTACGGCTGTTCCTGTTGCAATAAGCTGCGGTTCGTTTTGCGTGGTAATGATCTTAACTTCTGCTCCTTCATCCAAACCGGAAACATTTCCCAATATGGTAAAACCGGGGGCTTGCGAAAAGCCTGCAAACGGTAGAAACATTAAAAAAATGAAAGCAAGTTTCAAGTTAACGATGGTCGTGGCGATCTTTGAGTATGCGGATAACTTCATCGAGAGATGCATTTTTTGATTGTAACAAAATTAAATAATGAAATAACAAATCCGCAGCTTCATTCAAAAAAAGGTCTTTATTAACATCTTTAGCTTCGATAACGAGTTCAACAGCCTCTTCTCCAACCTTTTGGGCAATCTTATTCAGGCCTTTTTGAAATAATTTATATACATAGGAGTTTTCATCCTGGCTATTCCGCCTGAGCGCAATGATCTCTTCCAGGTAAAGTAAAAAGTTATCAGCATGGTTTCTCTCGCTCCAACAGGTATCTGAACCGGTATGGCAAACTGGCCCCATCGGTTCGGCCCTGATCAGCAAACTGTCATTGTCACAATCCGTGAGAATTTGTTTCAGTTTCAAAAAATTACCACTCTCCTCTCCTTTTGTCCAAATTCTTTTTTTTGAGCGACTGTAAAAACTAACCTGCCCGGTTTGCTCCGTAATTTTTAATGCCTCTTCATTCATGAAACCAAGCATCAGCACTTTTTGTGTTTTATAATCCTGGATAATGGCCGGCACTAATCCATCCGCATATTTTTTAAAATCAGGTTTCATACAATTTATTTGGGTGATGTCATACACTATTTATATCAGCAAAGAATTAGAAGCAACAGTTGTAAAATTAAATTCTAACAGAAATGTTTTGCTCTTTCAAATATCGTTTTAATGCAGGAATACCTATTTCCTTAAAATGAAAAATACTGGCGGCTAAAGCAGCATCCGCTTTTCCCTGGTTAAATACATCTGAAAAATGTTCCATTTTACCAGCCCCGCCACTGGCTATGATAGGTATCGGTAACATTTCAGAAAGTTTCTTAGTAATGTCCAAAGCAAATCCCTGCTTGGTTCCATCATGATTCATGGAAGTCAGCAATATTTCACCTGCACCCAATTCAGTGGCCTGTTTTGCCCAATCTATACATCGCACACCTGTTGGCGTTCGGCCACCATTTAAATACACGTACCATTCACCATCTTCTTCCTTTTTAGTATCGATTGCTAATACAATGCACTGACTCCCGAATTGCAAAGCCAACTCTTTTATTAATTGCGGATTTTTAAATGCAGCAGTATTCACGGAAATTTTATCCGCACCATTCTGTAATAACAAACGGACATCATCAACCGAAGAAATTCCACCGCCCACGGTGAATGGAATGTTGATGCGATGCGCAATCCGGTTCACCAGCAAGCTTAACGTTTTTCTTTTTTCAACGGTTGCAGTAATATCCAGGAAAACCAATTCATCGGCACCTTCCCTGGCATATAAAGCGGCCAGTTCAACCGGGTCACCGGCGTCTCTCAAATTCACAAAATGAGTGCCCTTCACCGTTC
>CAMPGG010000388.1 GCA_946885335.1 uncultured Chitinophagaceae bacterium | reverse complement strand
AACTTTAATTTTTTTTACATGATCAGATATATATTTTTCCTTGTTTTTAATTCTTTATTAATTTCCTGCAGCTCATCGCGTCAAATACAAACTGGTAATGTAAAAACGGATACGACATTGAATGGAATGACGAGTGAAGACAGTGTCGCATTTATCAATAATGTTTACGACAGTATCAAGCATAATAAAATCGAGTACAATTTCTTTTCAGCCAAAATAAATGTGAATTATAAAGATGCTGAGGATAAAGAATATAATTTGAATACTTTTTTAAGAATGAAGAAAGACAGCCTGATCTGGGTATCGGTGAATGCTGTTTTTGGTATTGAAGCCATGCGTTTATTGATTTCGAAAGATTCGGTGAAGATCCTTGACAAACAAAATAAAGTTTATACTGCACGTCCTGTATCATACTTACAGGAAGTTTCCGGATTGCCTCTTGACCTGCAAACCATGCAGGATCTGTTGATTGGAAACGTAATTTATTTGGAACCTGGCATTACTGCATTCAATAAAACAGGTAACGAATTATCCCTTCTAAGTATCGGATATTTTTTCAGGAACCTGGCCATTTTTAATGCAACAGATTATAATATTCTACGAAGTCGTTTAGATAATGTGGATCCGCAAAGTAACCGCTCCGCTGATCTTTTTTATAATAACTATGTAAATAAATCTGGTGTAAAATTCTCTGAAACCAGGAAGATCATCATCAATGATACAAAGAGATTATTGCTGGATATGGAATTTAAACAATTCGATTTTAATGAAGAATTAACATTTCCTTTTTCTATTCCAGCTAATTATAGTGCTAATTGAGTTGTGTAAAATTTATACCCAAAATTATCGTTAGAAGAAATCCGCTGCCCTGGGAACAATAAAAAAATTTCAATATGCTGAAAAAAATTATCCTGTTTGTATTTGTTTTATTTTCTGCTGTAAGTCTTTTTGCCCAGGACAAATCACAACTGGAAAAAGAAAGGCAGGAGCTTCAAAAGCAAATCAAACAAATACAGGGGCAATACAATAAAGTAGCGGGGCAAAAAAAACAAACCATTGGCCAGCTTACTTTGATACAGCGTAAAATCAGTTTGCAGGATAAATATATTCGCAATATCAGCAGGGAAGTTCGCATGCTCGATGACAGTATTTTTTTAAGTAATGTAGAAATCACCCGGCTTAGAAAACAACTGGATACATTAAAACAGCAATATGCACGCAGCGTGGTTTATGCTTATAAAAACAAAAGCACGTATGATTATTTAAATTTTATATTTTCTTCCAGCAATTTTAATGATGCATTAAAAAGAATTGCCTACCTCAAATCTTACCGTAATTACCGCGAAGAACAGGTGGCTAATATCATTGAAACGCAACAAGCGATCGAAAAAAGAAAGGAAGAAAATCTTGCCCGTAAAAAACAAAAAAGCGAAGTGTTGCAGGAAAGAACGGGAGAAATAAAACAACTGGCCGAACAAAAACAAGAAAAAGATGTCGTTATAAATCAATTGAAGTCGCAGGAAAAAAGCCTGGGTAAGCAACTGTCGGAAAAGAAAAAATCAGATGCAAAATTAAAAAATGCCATTGCAGCCATTATTCGCCGGGAGATAGAAGAGGCACGCAAGGAAGCTGCCAGGATTGCAGCAGCTGAAAAAGCAGCCGCAGATAAAAGAGCTGCCGATAAAGCCGCCGCAGACAAAGCCGCAGCAGCCAAAAATCCAAAGCCTACTGAGAAAGAGGCTGCACCCGAAAAGAAAGAGGAAGTGGTTTCCATAACAGCGAACACGTCAAAACCAGACAGCTACCTGAATTTGAATGCAAAAGACATTGCACTGAACAAAGGATTTGAAGAAAATAAAGGCCGTTTACCATGGCCTGTAGATAATGGTTTAGTAAGTATACATTATGGAACTTATAAAATTCCTGGTACACAATTGAGTGGTGATAATGCCGGTTTAACAATCGCTACGCCAAGTGCCGGAAGTAATGTAAAATCCGTATTTAATGGTGAAGTTTCGGCTGTACACAATTTGGGTGATGGCTTAGCGGTTATCATCCGGCACGGTAAATATTTTACAGTATACAGTAATCTTTCTTCCGTAAGTGTGAGTAAAGGTGCCAATGTAACAACGGGGCAAACTATTGGAAAAGCAGCCAGGGCTGAAGGCGGTAACGGGGGTGAAATTGAATTTATATTAATGAATGAAAGTAAAAATGTAAACCCCGAGCCATGGTTACGGTAAGGAATAAACGATAAAAAAAATGCAGCTAAACAGCTGCATTTTTTTTGCTTACAACTTCTTCATATAATTTTTCATATTCAGGAACAATATGGTGTATGTCAAATTTCCTGGCATGTTCTGCAGCTTTCTTTTTGAAAGTTTTCAATCCTTCATCATCTTTCAATATTTCTATGGACTGCCGGCTCATGGTTTCAACATCACCAACATCGGCCATAAAACCCGTTTTGCCCTGGATGTTGATTTCCGTTAAACCGCCTGCATTTGTTGAAACCACCGGTACGCCTGAAGCCATGGCTTCGAGAGCTGCCAATCCAAAACTTTCATACTCTGAAGTCAGCAGGAAAAGATCGCCGATGGCCAGTATATCTTCCATCTGTTCCTGTTTGCCCACAAACTGCATTTTGTCGCATATATTTAATTTGCGGGATAATTCTTCTGCCGTCTGTCTTTCGGGACCATCACCCACAAATAATAATTTGGCAGGAATTTGTTTTTGTACTTCATTAAATATTTGCACAACATCCAGCACTCTTTTAATTTTTCTGAAATTGGATGCATGAATAAGAATTCTTTCACCATTAGGAGCAATGGCTTTTCTAAAAGCGTCTATGGGTTTTCGGGAGAATCGTTTTATATCTACAAAATTGTGAATGACCTGGATATCCTTCTTGATATCAAAAATTTTAAAAGTTTCATCCCTTAAATTATCTGATACCGCTGTGATGGCATCACTCTGGTTAATGGAAAAGGCTACAACGGGTGCATACATTTTATCACGGCCTACCAATGTAATATCGGTGCCATGCAAAGTGGTAATGACAGGAATAAAAATACCTTCAGCTTCCAGGATTTTTTTTGCCATAAATGCAGCTGATGCATGGGGAATGGCATAATGTACATGCAATAAATCCAGTTTATTATTCCTGATCACATCCACCATGGTGCTGGCAAGTGCAGTTTCGTATGGAGGATAATCGAATAATGGATA
>CAMPGG010000387.1 GCA_946885335.1 uncultured Chitinophagaceae bacterium | reverse complement strand
CATACCGGAGATTGAAGCGCAAAAGTAAGTGAACGTTTATAAACGAAAAAAGACCGTGCACTTTGCAAAGTCTTTTCTCTTAATAAAAATATTGTTTTAGAATTTAAAACCCAGTGTTACACTCATCACACGGTGTTTGTTATTATTATCTTCCGTGTCATTATCACCTGATTGTAATTTGGCCAAACCATAACCATAACCAACAGAAAGAACAACAGTCCTGGCTTCAATACCGGCAATACCATTTAAACCATAGTCAAAACGCTTAACGATGCCAAGGCCTGCACCTTCTTCATAACTCAATGTGGTTGGATCATCATCAGAGAATTCAATATCCGATTCACTTTTAAATCCTACACCGATAATGTTTTTTCCTTCAACCTTATTTTTTCCGTTAATACCAACACCGAGGTATGGACCTGCACCGGCGAAAAATTTGGTTTCACCACCAATGGGTGCTTTAAAAACAACATTGAGCGGAACCTCTATGTACTTTGGATTTGAGGTTGCTTTGTAATAAGGATAAGATGATGGATCACCATTCTGCACTTTAGATCCTTTACCCGTATAAAAAATACCGGGTTGTAAATACATGGGTCCACCAAGGTGAACATCACCCGTTACACCGACCTGGAAACTGGTTAATGCATTGGCATCATCCACCCTTCCATTATCTGTTACTGAAACATTCGCAAGATTAATACCTGCTTTAACCGTTAACCCGCTTTGGGCAAATACTGAAGAACCAAATCCAAGACTAATAACTGCACCGAGTGCCAAAATTTTTGCTTTCATGATTTCCGTTTTAATTCCTCCCCGTATTGCAAATGCTTTGCCAGTTTTACTTAGGGAGTTGATTTATGTTTTACGGGTACATAGATTAGCCGGGGTGACAATGGTTTAATGGAACTATAAACAAAGTTTTTTTCAAGCTGTAAATTAAAAGGAGATCAGCATGCCTTCTTTTGCATTTCCCTTGCAATAATCAAGGACCGTTTCGGCTATGGTTGAAGGTGATACCCAGGCGGAAAAGTCACTGCCAGGCATAGCATCTCTGTTTTGAGGTGTATCGATGGTTCCTGGTACAATGACCCAGGTTTGAATTCCCTCATTTTGATAAGTATGATTTAAGGATTCAGCCAATCGGAATATCAACGATTTTGAAAACGCATAAGCCAGACTGTTACTGCCTGCTGTTATATCAAGTCCCGGCCGGGCACCTACTAAAAATATTTTTCCACCACCTTGCTTTTTCATTTGTTGTAAAATCGGCTTCACAATATTGAAGGCAGTAAAAAAATTTAAATTGAATTGGGATAAAAATTCCCCGGTTCCCGTTTCTTCCAAATTACCCATCATAAAGCCGCCGGCAGTACAAACAAGAATATCAATTTCGTTTCCACGTCCTAGAATATCATCTACCAGGTATTGCGTGGTTTCCGCATCCTGCAGATCAACCCCTGCTTCCCAATAATTTTCTGACCGCTGGAACAATGGCCTGCTTTGATGATCGATCCCAAAAACCGTATATCCATCCCTGGAAAATTTTTCTGCTATAGCGGTACCCAGGTTTCCGGAAGCGCCGGTGATAATGATGTTTTTTTTCATCTGATTATAATTCTTTGTTTAAAGTTAGCAATGACAAAATGAAAATTCAGTGGTATCAAAGAATTAAATAAATTCATCTAACAAACATTCAAACATGAGCACACTTTTTAGCAAAGAAATAGAAGGAAAAAAATACAACTTTCAGCCTTTTGAAATTCACCAGCAAACAAGTTATCGCGTGGATGTAAAAGATGAGGAAGAAAAACGACACGAATTCAGGATGGAAAGAACAGAGGATGATGAATGGATATTAGAAGGAGAAAACCTGCCAGCATGGGTAACCGAAAATAAAGAAGCATTAATCAAAGCCATATCGGAACATGAATAATGCTTTAACCTGCTAAATAAAAAAACCTCATTCGTAAATGAGGCTTTTAATGAATTGTATGGCGGTGTCAACCTGAATATTCGCGTCAGCGAACAAACCTCTCGGCCAGGATACCAGGTTTTTCCCGAAAGGATTAACAGGTAAGATAAAATAAGGACTTTAAAACACAATGAACTGACAAATCGGAATCGAAGTTATAAAAAACTATATATCATTTCCAACCCCCGGGATAATTTTTTGACCAGGATTATGTGCCCAACTTTGCTCCTTTTTCATCCCCATCACCACCTTCCATAAATAATGTTTGTGTAGGATAAGCAAACTCAATTCCTGCATCCATAAATGCCTGGTTAATTTCCAGGTTGATCCTTTGCTGAATATCCATATAGTAATTGTAATCGCTCGACTCAACGAAATATACAATTTCGAAATTGAGACTAAAATCACCAAAAGACATAAAATGAACACGATCCAGCGTAGTATCTGCAATGCCGTTGATGATCTGCGTAATCATTACCGGTATTTGCTTTAACTGGTCCTGCGTAGTTTGATAAGTGACACCTATGGTAAAAGCTATTCTTCTTCTTTGTAATTTTTTATAATTGTGCAACCTCGAATTAGTCAGATCTGTATTGGAGAAAACCAGCTCTTCACCAGAAAGACTTCTTAAACGGGTTGTTTTTAAACCAACATGTTCAACGGTTCCTTTATAATTATCAATGATGATAAAATCGCCGATCTCAAATGGCCGGTCAAAAAAGATCACAAAATAACTGAACATATCGCCCAGTATTTTTTGTACGGCTAAAGCAATGGCAATACCACCAATGCCTAATCCTGCTACCACAGCGGTTACATCATAACCCAAATTATCAAACAGGAATATTAAACCGACACACCAGATTATAATGTTAACCACGAGCATGATGCCCCGCATCTGTAACTTTTTGGAGGGTTCCTCTCCTTTCTTTGTTACATACACATTCAACAGGTGACCAAGTAAAGAAGTTACCAGCCTGATGATAAAAAAAGTGATCAGCAGGGCTACAATAATATACAGCACTCTTTCAGCCTTGGCAGAAAGCCATAAATAATGAAGTCCCGAATAAATCGAAAAAATATAAAGTATTGGCAGAACAGATTTCTGAACAAATGAAACGATGAAATCATCAACCGTGGTTTCCGTTTTTTCTGCCCATTTCTTTAATCTTTTTAATACAATGGTCCTGATTATCCTGACAATCAATAATAATAAAAGGATAATCCCTATTGCAATCAGCCATGTTTGTACTGTATTTCCTAAAAAAACATATTGAAGCCAT
>CAMPGG010000386.1 GCA_946885335.1 uncultured Chitinophagaceae bacterium | reverse complement strand
CAATCATTCAAATTCGCTCATATTTCTGATACACATATTGGTAATGCAACTGCTGAGGAAGATTTGCGCAGAACTATACATGATATCAATGCGGATACCAGCATCCGGTTTGTAATACTAACAGGCGATATCACTGAATTTGGTTCTGATGAAGAACTGACTCTTGCTAAAAGAATGCTTGACAGCCTGGATAAGAAATGGTACATCGTTCCCGGTAACCATGATGGCAACTGGTCAGAAAGTGGCGCCAATTCATTTCGTAAAATATTTGGCGATGAAACTTTTCATTTTAATTACGGGGGCTATACATTTTTAGGTACTTATTGCGGACCAAACATGCGTATGAGCCCGGGCCAAATACCCAGGGAAAATATTTATTGGCTGGATACTACATTGAATAAAATTCCGGATGATCAACCGATCATTCATGCAAATCATTACCCTTTAGACACATCTTTAAATAACTGGTTCGAGATAACTGACAGGTTAAAGAAAAAGAATGTGCAATTGAATTTATTGGGTCATGGTCATAGCAACCGGAAATATAATTTTGAAGGCATTCCATCGGTTATGGGCCGGTCAAACCTGCGTGCAAGAAGAGAAGTTGGTGGATACAATATTGTTACCATCATTCCCGGTGAAAAAGTAATCTACCAGGAAAAAAATCCAGGATCATCACTTAAACAACCATGGGCAGAAATTGAATTGAAGGATCATGATTTTGAAAAAGACACGCAAACTTATTATCGTCCTTCCTATGCAATGAATAAGCAATATCCGGAGGCAACAGAAAAATGGAATTTCCAGGATAACAGCGATATCGGTTCGGGAACAGCAGTTTGGAAAAAATATATCATCGTAGCAAATACAAACGGGCAGGTATATGCGCTAAATAAAAAAACTGGCAAAAAAGCATGGAATTTCAATACTAATGGAAAAATTTATTCTACACCGGCCGTTTCGGGCAACCAGGTCGTTGTTGGTTCATCAGATAATTATATTTATTGCTTATCAGCAAAGACTGGTAAATTAAACTGGAAGGTTGCTGCCAATAAAGCTGTATTAGGCAGCCCGGTCATTAAAGATAATATTGTTTACATCGGTGCATCTGATGGCATCTTCCGCGCTATTAATATGAAAAATGGTGAGATCGTTTGGCAATTTAACGAAGTGGCCGGATTTGTTGTAACCAGGCCTTTGATCTACCAAAACAATATTTATTTCGGTTCATGGAACCGGGAGTTTTATGCATTGGATCTGCAAACCGGCAAATTGAACTGGAAATGGGATAATGGCCATGGAAGCAGAATGTATTCTCCGGCAGCCTGTTACCCGGTTGCTGCAAATAATCGTGTATTTATCGTAGCACCCGACCGGGCCTTGACCTGCTTTAATGCAGCTACCGGCGATGTGATCTGGAGAAAACAAGATCCAAAAATAAGGGTCAGGGAATCAATGGGCATTTCAGCTGATGGAGCCACCATCTATGCAAAAACGATGGAAGGTGATCTCTATGGAATTTCTTCAACCGCAGATAGCATGCAGGTATTATTTAAAACACCTTTGAACCTGGGTTATGAACTGGCACCAACAGCCATTGTTGAATATGATGACGTTGTATATGTGCCATCACATGACGGGGAAATAACCGCTGTGAATAAAAATAATGGGCAAATAATATGGAAACATAAAATTTCCAATTGCCTGGTCAATCAAATTTTACCGGTTGATAAAAAAAGTATTGTTGTTACAACGATGGATGGAAAAGTTTCTTACATCAATCACCCATAACATAAAATGCATTTTTGCAAATAAAAAGAGGCTGCCAGTTGACAGCCTCTTTTTTTATTTTGAAAGTTTATCAGTGAAAAAACATGTAAGCGATAAATATAGCTGCAACCACACCTGCAAGTTCCGCAAGTAAAGCTGCAGGTAATGCATGCCTGGTTCTTTTAATTGCTACAGAACCAAAATATACCGCCAGTACATAGAAAGTGGTTTCCGTTGATCCCTGGATCACACTGGCCACCCTCGATGGAAAACTATCCGCACCGGAAGTATTCATCAGGTCGATCAGTAATCCCCTGGCACCACTACCGCTCAGCGGTTTCATCAGGGCTACCGGTAACGCAGGTACGAAATCACTGTTGATACCTAAACTGGTAAAAAAGAATGAAAGTCCCTGCATCAGGTAATCAAGCAAACCAGATGCCCTGAAAACAGCCACAGCCACCAAAATGGCCACCAGGTATGGAATGATTTTAACGGCTACTTCGAAACCTTCTTTAGCACCATCAATAAAAGCTTCAAATACATTTACCCGCCTGAACATAGCAAGTGCAATAAAAGAAACGACAATACTGAACAAAATCACATTGCTCAACACTTTGGTAGTTGTATTGATTTCTTCTGCGGGCAGATTTGAAAAATAAAAAAGCAATCCAGCAATACCCAGGGCAATAGAACCCAGGTAGATCATTACTGTTCTGTTAAAAAGATTTATGCGCTGATACAAGGCCGTTACAATCAATCCTGTTAACGTTGAAAAAAATGTTGCCAGCAGAATAGGAATAAAAATATCTGAAGGATCCAGCGCACCAGCCTCTTTGCGGTATGCCATAATGGTTATAGGCAAAAGCGTTAAACTGGATGCATTCAAAACCAGGAACATGATCTGCGCATTGGTAGCTGTTTCCTTATCGGGGTTCAACTCCTGCAATTCTTTCATGGCTTTTAATCCCATTGGGGTTGCCGCATTATCAAGCCCCAGCATATTGGCAGAAAAATTCATCAGGATGGAACCATAAGCCGGATGGTTACGTGGAATGCCCGGGAAAAGTTTAGCGAAAAATGGTCCAACCGCACGGGCAAAAATATTGATCATTCCACCCCTTTCACCAATTTTCATGATCCCTAACCAGAAGGCCATCAAACCAATAAGTCCCAATGAAATTTCGGCACCCACCTTGGCAGTATCAAAAATGGAGACTACAATTTTCTGGAAAATGTCAACATCATTAAAACCGATCAATTTTACCAAAGCCGCAATAAAGGCAAGGAGAAAAAAAGAGATCCACACATAATTTAAAGCCATAGTAAATATTAAGCCTTCAAATTAAGCAAATCATTTTGTAAATGATAAATGCATAATCATTTTTAAGGCAACCTGCTTACGTGTGACGAATGTCATGGCCTGCTCATTGCATAAAAGTTATATTTATATAATTAAAATCATTAAAAATTAATCGATATGAAGAATAC
>CAMPGG010000385.1 GCA_946885335.1 uncultured Chitinophagaceae bacterium | reverse complement strand
CCCTAATCAGCCACACCCCCCCCCCCCCCCTAACAACACTCGACTAGTCGTGGCAGCGTCAGATGTGTATAAGAGACAGTAATATCATATTTTAAAATGGCATTATGATTTGTGATCCATGCCATTCCATTTTCATCAACCTGGATATTATCGATCCGGGGATTTATCAAACCATTTTCTATGGTTAAAGTTTTAATTATTTTACCATTCCTGATAATCGATAAGCCATCGTAAGTTCCCGCTAAAATATCTCCCTGGCGTGTTGCTGCCAGGCAATAGATCCTGTTAGATGGAAGCCCGTTTTTTTCAGTGAACCGTGTTATTTTTTTTGAAAGGATATTATAATTCCATAATGATCCATTTGGTGAAGTTGCAATCCAAATATCATTGCCAGATGAAAGGATATCTACTATTCTTTCCTTATCCAAAGCTTTTTCTAAAACTTCAAATGTTGTACTGTCTGTTTTTAAATTTTTTGAATTAATAGTGAATAAACCTTTATCTGTTCCAACCAATAAGTAAGGGGCTTTCACTTTTTTGATCAAACGTAAAGATTCAATGGGTTTAGGAATATCATGACGGGTAAAACTTTTTACCATTTTACCTGAATGATTAAAAACATAAATGCCATCATTTCTAAAAGGCACCCAAATATTATCCTCTATATCCATATCTATTTGAAGTGGCCGGGATAGGATCTTGTCAGGTGATTTATTTATTATGAAAGCATTATTCCCGTTCGAATCTGTTTTGATGAGGTTGTTAGCGGCACTAATCCATAGCTGTTTACGTTTATCCTGGAGCACACTTTTTACTGCTTCAAAAAAAACTTCATTCTTTCCTGTATGCGTGTATAGCTGGCGTTGAAAACCAAAGTTGTTGACGTTTGTATATTGAATGCCCAGGTCAGAAGTAAAAACAAGGTAACCATCATCATTAGCCGAAGCCAAGTGAATTACATTGGTGCTGATTGAATTAGGAACTTTAACATTGGCAAGGTATGTTACCAGTTTATTTTTTTCAAAATCATATTCAATTAATCCTTCTCCTTTTGTAGTTAAATAAACTTTTCCATTGGCAGCTTTGACCATTGCTCTAACCTGTGACCTGATAAATTGACCATGCTGATCTTTTACATCCTTGTACGTTTTTATTATTTTATTTAACCTGAAATTTATTCTTTGCAGTTCAAAACTTTGGGTTACAGCCAGCAGTTCATCATTATTTATTACACACAGGCTGGCAAGATTTTCCAACCTTATTTCAAATTTTAATTTTTGGTTTCTAAAATCGATCATCACAATTCTATCCTGCTGTTGCAGCAGGAAACTTTCCTCATCAATTTTATTTACGCTGGTTACTTTTTCTCCATTTAAAATCTTATCAAGCCACGGTATATGTTGCACATTCGATTGATCATGTGGAAGAAAATGGTTTTGATTCTCCCCGATAATGATCATGCCTTTATTCAGCACTTCAAAACAATAATCCACGTCCTCGCCAGGCTTACCTTCATTAATAACAATTGAATGAACCTTCCTTTGTTCATCGAGCATAGCCAGTCCAAAATCACTGCAAACCCAAATGCGGTTGCGGCTATCGCAGCTTACGCTTGATAATTGGTTAACTGGTAATTCGGGGTGAGATTGTTTATTAAAATGAAAGACATTTTTACCATCAAACAAGTTTAATCCGTTCAAAGAGGTGATCCATACAAACCCGTTTTTATCAAAACAAGCATCGTTGGTATTGTTATTCGCCAGCCCTTGCTGCATATTTAAATTATGAAATATGAGCTGCTGTGAATGAGTTTGATTCAACAACAACAATAGACAGCAGGCAGTTAGCAGGTATGATATTGATTGTTTCAATGGTTGTAAAGCAGATGATAAGTTACAAAAATTACTGTATCAATTTTCTAACAGGGTTATGAAACATCTCTGAAAGGGCCAGGGACTCAAGATTCTTTCATTTTTGACCGTTAAATAAGTCGATTTGCCATTGCCTAAATACCTTGTTTTACTACGAACCGGGAGCTGTATATTGAAGAAGATATAATATATCGATGACCGAAAATGATTTGCATAGTAAGTTAGAAGAGTTAAAAAATGAATTAATGGTTCATGGTCTTTGGAAAAAAACCTCTCCTGACTGGGTGAATGAATTCAAGGAATATAAATGCGGACAGGTAAATTTTTTAGATTGGTTGCAGTTTGTATATATTCCAAACCGTAGTATGCAGGCAATAGAATTTCCATTTAAAAGTCATGATAATTATATCGCATTGCAGGTTAAAAAATTTGCTGGCGAAGAAATGATGAATAAAAAAATAATGGCATTGCTTATTGAAATTGATGCCATCTAGGATATTTAATGAAGCTTTTAAAAGAGCGAGGGCCTAATCAACCAAACCGGGGTGCCGTACTATTTTACCATTAAACAAAGTAAATATTAGTATGGCACCCATTTTTATCGGCACACTTGAAAATTAAATTAATAGTCATTGAAAACGCTTAAATCTTTACCGCTCATTGGATTTTGGATATTGATCATCTTTCTTTCCCTGTACTTCTTTTTAGATAATGTAATCGCATTTTTTTTTGGTTACCGCAACCGGAATTTCGGCAGCAGTCTTTTTAATAACCAGCTTTGGGTGGTGATGCATTTGGTTGGTGGAAGCCTGGCTTTATTATTAGGCCCAATGCAATTCTGGCCCGCTATCAGAAAAAGATTTGTAAAATTTCATCGTTTATCCGGAAAAATCTACATGGCAGGTGTAGCATTAATAGGAATTTCAGCATTCCGGTTATCCCTGGTTAGTTACTGCTTTCCCTGCCGGATTTCCTTATTCCTTTTAACAGTCTTTACAGTGTTATCAACCTGGTTTGCCTGGAAAGCGATTAAGGTAAGAAACATTAAAGTGCACAGGCAAATGATGGTGCGCAGTTATGTTTGCGTGCTGGCATTTGTTGCGGTGAGATTGGATGATATAGTTTCACTTAATTTTTTGTTTGGAAACATTGAAGATCCTGTTTTCAGAAGAACGGTAAATGAATATTTCTTCTCCTTTGTGCCTTTGATCATTGCAGAGATCATCATGGTATGGTGGCCGTCCGTTTATTTTAAAAATAAAAACAAAACATTAAAAACGGCAAAGAAAATGACAATTAAACTTTAAACGCGACGCTAGTGGTAAGGTAAAATGGTTAATAAGTTATTGGATTGGAGAATATGTTTTTGAAAAGCAGCCAGGTGAGAAAAATAAATAA
>CAMPGG010000384.1 GCA_946885335.1 uncultured Chitinophagaceae bacterium | reverse complement strand
AAAGCAGTGGAAACAACCAATACCTTAGGCTGGACCTCCGTGCAGGCTTATGAAGCCGAGGCTGATATAAGGGAATTTTTAGATGATATTCCCTTCCTGCGGAACAAAACAAATATCCAGGTAAACCAGGATGAAAGAACAGTAATGGCAGATTTTAAAGGGACGTTACCAGGTTACCGGATCGGTATGTCATTTGGGATCAGGCTGTAGGTTAGTTGAAAAGTTGATAAGTTGCTTTGTTGAATGAATCGCTTAACGATTGTTGAACTATTGTTTAACGATGGTTACACTATTGTTTAACTTCTAAACAACTAATCCCTAAAAGCTATGCCCTAAACTAATTCGCAAATACTTTTTTCAACAAATCAGATGTACGAGCCATTGGATCTTTGCGGATCTTTTGTTCTTCAGCTGCTACCATATGAAAAATACCTGCTAACGCTCTTTCGGTTACATAAGCAACAAGGTCAGTATTCACCGGCTCTTTACTGAATTTATTATAACTGGTAAAAACCGTGTTCCAGTGTTTGGTTGCATTGGTCTTTTCCAGTGATGCTTCAATAACCGGTTTAAAAGAAGCAGTCAAAGCCGCCGTGGTTTTATTTTGCAGGTAATTGGTTGCAGCATGATCTCCTCCTCTTAATATACCTAATGCATCCTGTACACTCATTTCTTTTACCGCGTTAATAAAAATGGGAGCAGCACTTTTTGCCGCATCTTCCGCAGCCCGGTTCATACTTAAAATTGCATTATCCACTTGTTTGCCCATGCCGAAATTGCGTAATGTTTTTTCAACTTTTACCGCTTCCTCTGGCATCAGGATCTTTAATACAGCATCTTTAAAAAAGCCATCCGTTGCAGATAATTTTTTCGTACCGTTCTCAGTACCTTTTACCAAAGCTTCTTTTAAGCCTCCGATGATCTCATCGTTAGTTAATGAAGAAGATGATTTGGAAGAAATACTTCCTAAAACATTTCCAAGTGAAGTTTTTGATGAATCCCTGTTCCCGGTCTTTTTTAGTAAGTCTTTAAACTGCGCATTAACAAGGATAGAAAATGATAAGAAGATAAATGTGAAGAGGAAAATCTTTTTCATAGGTATGGTAGATTTTTAAAAGTCATTAATTAAAATTTCAGCAATCATTAATAAAAGGCAAAGCTTTTTTCTGACTTATTTCATAGAAATAATTATTATTATGTATCGAAAATAATACTCCATACCTTAACGGGCCGTTAATTAATATATTATCTAACAAATAATTAAAGATGACTACCAGTATCTGGGAAAAAGAAAGCTTTTTTAAACACCAGGATATTATCATTGTGGGTAGTGGCTTTGCAGGCCTTTGGTCTGCGTTTTTCCTAAGCAGGAAGCATAAAAAAGCAAAGATCACCATAATCGAAAAAGAACCTATACCAACAGGAGCAAGCACCCGGAATGCTGGTTTTGCTTGTTTCGGAAGCCTGACTGAATTGTTGGCTGATGAGCAGTCACTCGGAACGGAAGCTATGTTGTCGCTGGTGGAAATGCGGCATAAAGGATTGGAGCTGATTACTAAATCATTTTCTAAAAAAGCTTTGGATTATAAAAATACCGGTGGTTATGAATTATTTGCCCAATCAGAAAACCGTAAAACCGGCGATCTGCAAGCCCAGGTGGAATACCTGAATAATTTGCTGAAGCCTGTTATTAAAACAAAACCATTTTTATTGCTTGAAGAAAAATTCCCGGATTTTGGTTTTAGAAATATTTCTCACATCATCAAAAACAAACCGGAGGGACAACTACACCCCGGCAAGCTGGCAAGGCAACTTATACAATACCTGCAATGCAAGGGAGTACAAATATTAAATGGCGTGGAAGTAAAAAGTTATGAAGAACATGCAGGCAATATTCAATTGCAGACCAATCATGCTTATCCAATAACAACTTCTCAATTGTTAATCTGTAACAATGGTTTGTCAGGTGGATTACTTCCCAATATTTCGACTATACCTGCCCGTGGGCAAGTTTTACTTACATCAGAGATCGAAGGGTTACCATGGAAAGGAACTTTTCATTTTGATGAAGGATATTATTATTTCCGCAACCTGGGAAAAAGAGTATTGTTAGGTGGTGCCCGCAATAAAGCATTTAATGAAGAGGAAACTTTTTCATTGGAGACTTCCGATTTTATTCAACAGGAATTGGAGCGATTTTTACAAGAGGTGATACTGCCTGAAAAAGCGTTTACAATAGATCATCGTTGGAGTGGTACTATGGGTATGGGGCAAAGTAAATTACCCGATATTTCAAGGGTGGCAGAAAATGTTTATGCGGTAGTAAATTTAGGTGGAATTGGTGTTGCTATGGCGCCATATTTGGGTGAAGAAGCTGCTAAATTGATGGCAGTTTAATCATTCAATTATCTATTTCGTCAAAAATAATTAATAGACATTTTCAATTTTATAATCAATGCCATTGAAAGAAAATTTGTCACCTTTTTTTAATCCTTCCATTACTGAATAGATCGGTGCTTTTGTAGAAATACCAAATACTTGCTGTCCATCAATGGACACTTTTTCAGTAGAAACAGCTATAAAAAATGCTCTTTGGTTTGTTACGACCACGGCACCCGGTTCTACTTTCTCATTTACTTTTTCCGGGTTTATAGATTTAAGATATCCCATTTCCATTTGTACAAATGAAAGTTCTTTCTCCAATGTGCTTAATAATTCAACTTTCCCTGCTGTACGATCTTCACTTTGACTTGCTGATTGATTTTGACTATATGCATCTTCTCTCATTTCTGTAACCCTGCTGTCAAAACTTTTTACCAGCTCTTCCTGCTTTTCAATGCAAGCTTTTAGTATTGCTTCCTTTGGGATTTTCATTCGTATATTTTTTAAATGATTTGAACTGGCTTAAGATATTCAAAAATTGTCTGTCTTCCACTTTTCTTTTAAACGTGTTTCTTTCGCTCACAATACCATTTATACGCTAAAGTTATTTGAGTTTATTCAATATTTATTCCTGTTTGGCTGGAATTTAAATTTAAAAAAGATGGCACTCCTTTCTCAAAATATAATAACCTTCATTAGCTAATGTAGTTTTTGAGGATGGCTTCTTCATGCATTTTTAGTTCAATAAATCTTTCTATCTGAAAGGCTTCCTCAGATTTGTTTACTTGTGCTGCAAGAGCTGTTAAATTATTGCTTTCTTTGGCGTTTTCCCATTTGAAAAGGAGGCTATAAATGTCCGAGAAGCTTTCATTTAAATTTATTTCAGCATCACCAATTCTCCTTT
>CAMPGG010000383.1 GCA_946885335.1 uncultured Chitinophagaceae bacterium | reverse complement strand
AACATGGCATCCCATGAAAAGTTTTTTGACTTAATGGGAGATCCGGTTAATGTAAGTTCGATTCCTTTATTACTGATAAGCCCCGCATTGATGATGGCTGCACCATAACCGCTGGTTCCGGAAACATTCAGGTCAATGATCTGGTTACGGTTTTTTTGTTCATAATAAGTAAAATCTACTCCCAGGCGATTCTGTAAAAATTTTAAATCAATACCTGCTTCATAAGAATGGGCAAAGGAAGGTTCTATAAAAGGATTATTCAAATTATCCGGGATAGACAATGTATTGATGCCGTTGTAAATAGTTCCTATGCTATATACCGATGATGTGCGATAAGGATCAAGATCTGATCCAGCCTGCGCATAACTAACTCTTAATTTACCAAATGATAACGGGTTCCATTTCATCAATTCACTGAACACCAAACTACCGGAAACAGAAGGATACCAGTATGAATTATTATCTGCAGGGAGAGATGATGAATTATCATTTCTTAAAGATGCATCAATAAAATATGTATTCTTATAACCCACGGAAGCCATTCCATACAAACTCCTTATTTCTTTTCTTAATAAATATGAAGTTGTTGCGGGCCTGTCTATAGAAGCATCAATGTTATAAAATCCTGGAGCTGAAAGTCCCCCCACTGTAGCCATTGATAAATAATTATATTTCCTTTTATACAAATTGGCTCCAACGTTTGCATCCAAAGTAAAGTCGCCCCAGCCTTTATTATACTGGCCTAAAAATTCGAAGTTCATATCCCTGTTCTGGTATTTACCAGTTGAAAAAGCAGGTACCCTGCGACCACCAAATGCCTGTCTTTCTTCAATATTTTGCGTAAACATATCTGAACGAATAAAACCGCTCAGTTTCAAACCTGCAATCAATTCATAGGTTAAACCAACATCACCAAAGAAACGATCCCTGTTATCATTATTGAGATTTTCATATGCTTCAAAATATGGATTATCCCAATAACGTGAGTTGAAATTGGTAATCTCCCCCGTAGAAGAACTTGGTCTTCTTAAATTCCATTGTTTTGTGGTTCCATCTGCATATTTATAATCTTTCAAACGGTTAATGTCTACATTGCGTTGAAACCATTGTACCATATATCTTGCTCCGTACTCAGAGCCCTGGGTTGGCCTTTGGGCAGAATTGGTAGCATAATTAAAATTGGCCGTTGCGGTCAGTTTGCTGGTGAGATCAAGGCCAGCACTTAATCCTAAATTATTTCTTTTTAACCAGGAATTAGGTTCAACACCCTGGATGCGTGCATCATTAAAACTCAAACGGAAAGTTGAATTTTCGCCACCACCGGTTATGGTTACCCCGTTATTGATATTAGATCCTGTTTCATAAAAATCTTTGATATTATCAGGTTGGGGTACAAAAGGTCTGAGCTGACCATATTCCGGATCCTGCGGATAAAAACTAAAAATATGACGCACCAAAGTTCCATCCATTTTTGGTCCCCAGCTTTCATCCACATCAAAATCCACGTACTTATCACCGTTAGGCAAGGTTCTCCAGGTTTGACTGGAGCCACCTCCGTAAAGATTTTGAAGAGGCATAAAGTTGCCAGCTCTTTCAATTGAAAAAGCTGAATTAACTGAAACATTTACTTTTTTAGGCCCTTTTTTACCTTTTTTGGTGGTGATCATAATTACACCATACTGCCCACGAATTCCATATAAAGCAGAAGCTGCCGGCCCTTTCAAAACGTTTACAGATTCAATGTCTTCTGGATTAACATCCTGGGCAAGATTACCGTAATCTGCTTTTGCACTACCCGCATAATTTGCATTGGAAATTGGAGTTCCGTCAACAACAATCAATGGATTGCTGGCTCCTGTTATAGAATTAACACCCCTGATTTTAATTTTTTGCGTTCCGCCCATGCTTGCCCCAGAAGAACCAACCACCTGTACACCGGCAATTTTACCAGCAAGAGATCCTAAAACATTTTGCTCTTTGGTCATGGTAAGATTTTCTCCTTTGATCTCCTGTGTTGAATATCCAAGTGACCTTTCGCTCCTTTTAATGCCCAAAGCAGTAACAACTACTTCACTTAAACTACCCGAAGCAGATAAAGAAATATCAACCGTGTTTCCCGTACCTAGAGGATACTCAACTTTTTCAAAACTGGCAGAACTTATCACTAAAACCGGATTATTGCCAGTAACAGTTATTGAAAAAGTGCCATTCATTTCTGCAGTAACTGCATTTTGTGTTCCTTTTTGTTGAATGGTAGCTAATGGCACAGGCTGGCCATTTGCATCTCTTATAGTACCCGTTATTTGCCGGGTTTGACTGTAAACAAAAATGGGTAAAACTAATAGCAGTATTACCCATGAAAACAGGATTCTTTTACTCATATAATGCGCAATTTTGTTGGTTAGATTGAGGTATCATTAAGTTAACACATCAATAATTCTGCAGGAAATTACGGGAATTCTGCAATAATATGCGCAAAAATTTTTTTGAAATGAATAAATAAACGCACAAACAAGCAAAGCAAGTAATCAATTATTTGGAGAAATCTATTTTTAGGTCCGATTTTTTTATAATGTTTAATGAAAAGCCTTTATCAAAAAAATAAACCTATACGAAGTAAATTTGTTACTTCTTTGTAAGCTGATAAAGCAAAACCATCTCATTTTTCATTTTTAAACTCAATTGTTATGGCATTTACATTACCATCATTACCATATGCACACGATGCATTGGAACCGCACATTGATAAGCAGACTATGGAAATACATCATGGCAAACATCACCAGGCATATGTTGACAACCTGAATAAAGCCATAGCAGGCACAGATAATGAAAATAAAAGCCTTGATGAACTGATTGCACATGCAGGAAGTATTTCACCGGCAGTTCGTAATAATGGTGGCGGACACTGGAACCATAGTTTTTTCTGGGAGATCCTGGGTCCAAATGGCAAAGGAAAACCTTCAGGTGCTTTAGCCAGTGCTATTGATGAAACCTTTGGTTCATTTGAAGCATTCCAGGAAAAATTAAATAATGCAGGCGCAACCCGCTTCGGATCTGGCTGGGCCTGGTTGATTGTAAAAGATGGTAAGCTGGATGTTACCAGCACTCCAAACCAGGATAACCCTTTGATGGATGTTGCTGAAGTAAAAGGAACACCCATTTTAGGTGTGGATGTTTGGGAACATGCTTACTACCTGAAATACCAGAACAGGAGACCCGAATATTTAAAAGCTTTCTGGAATGTTGTAAACTGGGATAAAGTAGCGGAGCGTTATGAAGCAGCTAAATAGTTGA
>CAMPGG010000382.1 GCA_946885335.1 uncultured Chitinophagaceae bacterium | reverse complement strand
TTTAATTAACTTCAGAATGATATTTGCGCCGGAGATAACCGTTAACTTTTTTTCATGAAAAAGATTGGTTTAATTCCCGTCATGGTCCTGTTGGTGCTGCTTCCATGCTGCAAACAGCATAGTACCGATCCTTCTTTTGCATTACTTGATTCAATAAATCTAAAAAGAGGACAAATTATTTCTTGCGGTCCACTGGATAAACAATTTGGTACAGCGGATTTTCAAACTTCATGCAATGATGAAGTAAAAGATGATTTTAACCTGGCTATTAAATTACTGCACTCCTTTGAATATGATGAAGCCGAAAAAGCTTTTGCTAAAGTGATTGACAAACAACCCGATTGTGCCATGGCATACTGGGGAGTAGCCATGTCTAATTTTCACCCGCTATGGACACCGCCATCAGAAGCAGAATTGATCAAAGGTGCTGTGGCTGCAGACATTGCGGTCTCGTTAGCATCAACCAAAAGAGAAGCGGATTATATAACTGCCATTGCAGCATTTTACAAAGACTGGAAAAATACTGACCACCGCACCCGTTGCCTCGCATTTGAAAAAGGAATGGAAAAAGTTTTTGCAAATTATGGTGATGATAAAGATGCCGCCGTTTTTTATGCGTTGGCACTCAATGCCGCAGCCGACCCAATGGATAAAACTTTCAGTAAACAAAAAAAAGCCGGGAATATTTTACAGGCACTCTATCCCGGTCAACCCAATCACCCGGGTATAGCGCATATTATTATTCACAGCTACGATTATCCTGAACTTGCCCAGCATGGATTAGATGCTGCCAGGAAATATGCATCTGTTGCACCATCTTCTGCACATGCTTTGCATATGCCCTCCCATATTTTTACACGGTTAGGATATTGGGATGAATGCATTGCATCAAATATAGCCTCTGTTTATTCTGCCCAATGCTATGCTGAAGCTGTTGGTATCAAAGGCCATTGGGATGAAGAACTACATGGGTTGGATTACCTGGTGTATGCCTACCTGCAAAAAGGTCAAAATGATTCAGCAAAAAAACAGTGGGATTATTTAAAAACAATTAATGAAATACATCCGGAAAATTTTAAAGTGGCTTATGCATTTGCCTCTATACCATCGAGGTTTTTGTTAGAAAACAGGTTGTGGAAGCAAGCCGCAGATTTAAAAGTAACACCAGTTAATTTTCCCTGGAATAAATATCCGTGGCAGGAAGCCATTATACATTTTACCCGTGCCATGGGAGCCGTGCATACCAATGATCTTCAATCAGCCAACAATGAATTAAATGCATTAAACCGTTTGCAAAATATACTCGTTGACCAAAAGGATGCTTACAAAGCCAACCAGGTAGCCATTCAGGCAAAGACTGCAGAAGCATGGATACAATTGAAAACCGGGAAACAAAATGAAGCATTGGCACTCATGCAAATGGCAGCCGATATGGAAGACAAAACGGAAAAACATCCTGTTACACCGGGTGAAGTAATTCCTGCCCGGGAATTATTGGGAGATATGTATATGCAATTGAATTTGCCTCAAAAAGCTTTAGCAGCTTATGAAACCAATTTGCAAAAACATCCCAACCGGTTCAATGGATTGTATGGTGCAGGACTGGCTGCAGAAAAAGCTGGAAATAAAGAAAAGGCTCAAACCTATTTTAATCAATTAATGCATATTGCCGGCAGCGATGGAAATCCCAGGTCAGAAATACAGTATAGTAAAATGATGCTAAAGCAATGATTAATTAATCTTCGGATATACCTGGAGGTTATTAATCTTATTCATAAGGATCACTACAATTATTTTTAATCAATCACATTTCACACAAGGTTTGCCACTATAGCCTGCTGAATTAGCCCAGCTTTGACATTGTTCCCTGGTAGCAAAGCAGGGTGTGCCTAAATCCAGCGATTCAACTTTCCATGGGGTTGAACCTGGGCACCTGCTTCCACAAAATATTATTTCATCATTGTCCTTTTTACAACTTAGCATGGAAGCAACCAGGAAGATTACGAGGTTGATCTTCAAATTTTTCATATACCTAAGTTATTATGAAGAGGACCTGTAAACAATGACGATAATCATGAAAGCTTAAACTAATTAGATGATATAAAAACTCACTGGAAAGATTAACCGCATTATAAAAATGCTATGATTGCCAACTGGTAATTTCTGCGTTTGTAATCAGGTTTGTTGGCCGCAAAAAATAATGAACATTTAGTAGTGGGCTGATTTTTACATTCAAAATTCCTTTTTACCATTTGCATTCTACATTTAAAAAAACAGTAATTTAAGTTAACATTCCAAAGTTTAAGGTCAAAACTGGTTAGCCTGTTTACATCATGTATTTACCATTTGCATTTTTCATTATGCCTTATTGCATGCGTGTACAAATTGCAAAAAGTATAATGCTGAATATGAAAAAAAGTATCCTTCTTTTCAGCCTGCTTGCATTACAGCATATCGCCGCAGCCCAGGATAATGCAATTGATTCGCTGCGTGGCATTTTAAAAACTGCTGGCGAGGATACCAGCAAAGTAAATATCCTGAATGCGCTTTCTTACGAATTATTATACAGTAATACAGATACAACAATACACCTGGCTACACAGGCGAAAGACCTTGCCGAGAAACTGAATTACCCAAAAGGGGTTGCTTCAGCTTATTTAAGATTGGGGCAGGCATATAATAACCTGGGAAGTTATGATCAGTCACAACGATACTTATCCAACGCACTTGACATCAGTACTGATAAATCAACCACTGCTAAAATTTATGTCAACATCGGGATCAATCATTATGAAATGAGTAATTACCCCGAAGCACTCAGGTATTATTTAACCGGGTTAAAAGCCTTTGAAGAAGCCGGAGATAAAAGGGCCATTGGCAGCGTGTATAACAATATTGCCAATATATATACCGATATGGGCAATTATGAAGAAGCATTAAAAAATCATATGGCCGCTAAGAAAATCCGTGAAGCAAACAATGATAAAAGAGGTATTGCGGGTTCGCATCTTAACATAGGTGTTATTTATTTCTCCCAGGGCAACTATAATGAAGCATTGAAATATTGGTTTGAAGCCAGGAATATGTATGAAGCACTTGGGGATAAAAACGAGGTCGCTTTAAGTTACAACCATATTGGTGTTGTATACAAGAATCAGCAAAAATATACAGAAGCATTAAAAAGTTTTTTTGATGCGCTAAAAATACTGGAGGAGGTAAATGATAAAGAAGGCATTGCTATAACCTATAATAATATCGGGTCAACACTCATAGAAGATGGCCAATCAGGCCAGGCCAGGGAATGG
>CAMPGG010000381.1 GCA_946885335.1 uncultured Chitinophagaceae bacterium | reverse complement strand
GGTTCGAAGTCTTCGACAAGCTCAGACTGACAATGTTTCTTTTTTTCATCAACCGCATAAAATGCATTGTTGATCAAATTCAACATCACTCTTCCAATATCCTGCGGTATGATATTGATATTTCCTATTGTTACATCAAAATCAGTTTTCATGGTGGCATTGAAAGATTTATCCTTTGCCCGCAAACCATGATATGCCAAACGTAAATATTCATCGACTAAGGCATTGATATCGGTTGGTTCTTTTACACCATTGTTTCTGCGGCTGTGTTGCAACATACCTTTTACGATGGCATCGGCACGTTTGCCGTGGTGTAATATTTTTTCCAGATTTTGTCTTACATCTATTGCAATGGCTTTCACTTCTTTTGTATTCCCTTTATCAACTTCATCAACCATTTCATTTATCAACTCATTACTTACTTCCGAAAAATTGTTGACGAAGTTTAACGGGTTTTGTATCTCGTGTGCAATTCCAGCAGTTAGTTCTCCCAGCGAAGCCATTTTTTCTGATTGAATGAGTTGCGACTGTGCAGATTTTAATTCCTTCAACGTTTTTTCCAAAACTATTTTTGCTTTCTTTTCCTTTTTATTATTACGATACAGAATAAGACCGATCAGGGAGAGAATAACAAGGCCTGCAATCAAACTATATATTCTGATCTTATTCTTTGTCTGAATTTTTTCTTTCTCCAATTTTTCCAATTTTACCTGCTCTTCGACAACAACATCCTGGAATGCAAGAAGATTTTTTCGCTCTTCTACACTTAGACTATCACTTAATGATTTAGCCAATTTTAAATACAAGGTGGCACTATCGGTTCTGCCCAACTGATCAAAATAAGAAGCAAGCAGGTTATATGCATCCCTTTTCCATGCCGCGTCTTTACGCTTTTCAAAAATTTTCAAACTTTCTTTTGCATAATACAAAGCGGAGTCCGTTTTATTTAAATTCGCATATACACGACTTAATGAAATATATCCCAGCCCCCTGTGGACATAATCATTTGTCTCGTTTAAATGTGCAATTGCCTGTAACATTGTATTAACGGCTAAATCAAAATTCCCCATCCTTTCATAGGTTTCACCCAGGTATATAAATGAACGACCTAATTGTGGATCTTTTAAATCTGAAAATGTTGATTGGGCTTTTTTGATATACATGAGTGCAGAATCTAATTTACCATCATTCATATGCGAAATACCCATGTGAAATGTTATAGATGCAATTTGTCCTCTATGCCCGGCTGCGGTTGCATATTTTTCGGCTTCCCGATAATTTTTCAATTGGTTTTTTATGTTATCACTCCAGTTCCCGGTATAAGCATTTAGCAATCCGATCAAATCGTAGCTTTCGCTTATCTCAAGTAGTCTTGCACTTTCGGGGGTTTGACCAGGCGACAAATTCCAAACATTTTTTTCAATAGCGGGGTCCTTTGCAATATTTAATGCCTTTAAATAGAATTCCAATGACTTTGCAAACTTTTCCTGTTGCATCTGGATGACCCCCATTTTGTTCAATATAGAAGCTTCTTCTAATTTTAGATTTAATCTCACAGCAATGGGCAAGGCTTTTTCAAGATAAAAATTTGCGCTGTCACGATCCTCAAGAAGGTAATATGATCCCAGGTTGCTAAAGACTTGCATTTGCGCAGTATCACTTGTTGCATGGGATAGGGATCTGTGCAAACTACTCAAATATGGGTTTTCTTTTTGCCCAAAAGTTAATAATGGCAACAAGAGTAGTGAAACTGCTTTTAAAAAGGTTTTCATTTTTTTAATTAATTCGCAATTGAATAATGAACTCACTTCCTTCTTTTTCTTTCGTTTTCACTTTTAATTCGCCACCATGCGCTTTTATAATATCATAACTCAAGCTTAATCCGAGTCCTGTTCCCTGCCCTGCTGGTTTGGTAGTAAAAAATGGTTGAAAGATTTTATCCAGAATTTTTTGAGCGATTCCGTTGCCGTTGTCCTTAACTTTTATTTCAACTTTGGCATTTATTTTTTTTGTATTGATAGAAACTGTTGGTTCGTAGTCTTCGACAAGCTCAGACTGACTATGCTTTTTTCTTTCTGTAACCGCATAAAATGCATTGGTAATTAAATTTAAAATAACTCTTCCAATATCCTGTGGAATGATATTGATTTTACCGATGTTTTCATCAAATTCGGTGATTACTTTGGCATTGAATGACTTGTCCTTTGCCCGAAAACCATGATAAGCCAATCTTAAATATTCTTCAACCAGATCGTTAATATCAGTGGGCTCATTTATCCCGGAGCTGCTCCGCGAGTGATGCAACATGCTTTTTACAATTACATCGGCACGTTTACCATGATACATAATTTTCTGCTCATTATCTTTTATAGCTTTTGCAATGGATTTTATTTCATTTAAATTTCCTTCATGAATAGCTATATGCAGTTCATCTACTAACTCCGCATTCACTTCAGAAAAAT
The DNA here is from genome assembly GCA_946885335.1 of uncultured Chitinophagaceae bacterium. The sequence continues at coordinate 845 of CAMPGG010000381.1, read as the reverse complement.
TATTTACAAAATTTAAAGGGTTTTGTATTTCATGAGCAATACCAGCTGTTAACTCACCCAGGGATGCAAGCTTTTCCTGGTGTATCAATTGGTTTTGGGTAGCTTTCAATTCAACCAATGTTTTTTCCAATTCATTTTTTTGCTGAACGATCTCATAGGTTCTTTCTTCCACTAAATTTTCCAACTGGATTTTTTGTTCAGCCAGTTTTATATTTAATTCTTCTTCCGCCTGGGTTTTTAACCGCTCTTTTTCAAGTGCATTACGTTGCTTCTTTTCAATGATTAACATAGCAATCATCCAGATGACACTAAAGAAAATAGCAGCATCAACATAATTTTCAATTTCAGCATATTCTTTCCGAAATAATAATCTGAAAAGATCACTTAAAAATGATAATAGAATAAATGGTAAAACAGCGTACATCAAGCCCCGTGCTATATTAAAGGCAGGTACGAAATGAATAGCCAGTACAATACCAATAAGAATTAAGTGCCAGATCCAGGAGGTTACCGACTCGATTTTAAAAACAAGTTCCAAAACGAGTAGTGCACTGACTATGATCATGGCTAATTTTAAAGTCTTATCCCAGTGTGAAAATGCAGGTATAATTATGATTCTCCTTCGCAGATGCCATAAAATAAATAAAGCAATGAATGATTCGACGAGCATAATATATTATAATTAGCAGTTTATGCGATTGAATATGAAAGGAAATAGTTGCACTAAGAATTTATTGGCAGGATTATTATAAACGATGTAAACTCATTCTCTTTCGTTTCCACTCTTAACTCTCCGCCATGCGCTTTTACAATATCATAACTCAATGATAAACCCAGTCCCGTTC
>CAMPGG010000380.1 GCA_946885335.1 uncultured Chitinophagaceae bacterium | reverse complement strand
AATCATGCTTCTATTTCTTACCTGCTTTTTTCTTTGCTGTTTTTTTAGTTGATTTTTTCTTCGTTGCTTTTTTCGTACCTGCTTTTTTTACAGCTGATTTTTTACCTGCAGATTTCTTAGTACCACTTTTTTTAGTACCACTTTTTTTAGAAGCAGCCTTTTTAGTACCCGCTTTTTTTGTCGCGGACTTTTTAACCGCTGTTTTCTTTGTAGCTGATTTTTTTGATGCTGATTTTTTTGGAGCTGCTTTTTTCTTTGGCACTTTAGCACCTTCTTCTCTTGCTTCAGATAATCCGATAGCAATTGCTTGTTTCCTGCTCTTTACTTTCCCGCCTTTGCCACCTTTACCGGAGCGGAGTTTACCTTTTTTCATTTCACGCATCACATCACCCACTTTATCCTGCGCTTTTTTTGAATATTTTGCCATGGTCAATAAATTTTAGAAAGTATAACGAATACCTAATCCACCCAGGTTGCCATAGAAACCTCTGCCATCGCCAAATTCAAAGGAAGGTTGCCAGTCTAACGAAAGATTAATAGGAGCTTTATTGATTTTATAATCTAAACCCAGCACACCATCAATACCAGCAAAAGTGCCATCGCCATATTTGTTATCATAAAAACCAATATGTGCGCCGGGGCCTATATACCATTTCAAACCCGGAGCGCCGGCAATGTCACCATGAATTTCATATAAACCGGTAATGCGAAAACCCCTGCCGTGGAAATAGCCAATAAATTCCAATGCACGATTGGGTTGTACAAAATGTTTGAAAGTAATACCTGCGCCATCCCAAACTTTAACGCCTAACGCTGTTGTATAACTGCGACCCATGCTTTGTGCATTAGCCAATACCGTAATAAAAATGGTGATTGCAACTGTACAGATTATTTTTTTCATAATGAATGTGAATTATTTAAGACGTAAGATATAATTCATATGCCATACGTGTTAAACTAAATTAAACTATCCGCTCAAAGTCAAGGGGAGCATTCTCTACAAAAGATATTCAAAAGTGTTTCTATTTTTTTAAAAAAATCAGATTTTAAACTGCTTAAAATCTGGAATAGTTTTTACAACAAGATATTCGTTATAATTATTTATAAACATTAAAATTGAAAAACATGGCAACGAATATGAATGATAGAATTGAAGACACAGTTGATGTGTTAAACGATCTTATACGTATTAATCACGACCGGATTGCAGGATATGAAAGAGCAATTAATGAATCAAAGGATATTGATGTTGACTTAAAAGGTGTATTCAGCAGAATGGCAGAAGAAAGTACATTGTATGTTTCTGAGTTAACTGAAGAAGTGGTGAAGCTGGGTGGTGAGCCGGCAACTGGTACAACCAATTCAGGAAAAATTTATCGTGCCTGGATGGATGTAAAAGCAACCTTCACAGGTCATGACAGGGAATCAATCCTGGCATCCTGCGAGTTTGGAGAAGATGCTGCACAGAAAGCTTATAAAGAAGCATTAGAGTCAGACGATCTTACCATGGAAACAAGACAGTTGGTGACAAATCAAAAGACTTCATTAAAAGCGTCTCATGATTTGATCAAAAGATACAGGGATATGCATGATGAAGTAAAATAACATCATCATATTACATTGAAAAATAGCCGGCTCGACCGGCTATTTTTTTATAATTAATGATATATGGGGCCGATACAACTTATTATTTAAACAGGAGCAAAATGAATAATGATAAGCTGTAATAAAAAAAAATAGAAAGAATATAAATAATGGAATTGACATCAGAATTAATAAGTGCTTGCAGAAAGGCTGCAATGAGTTGCAGAAAAAGTATTTCTTACTCGTCGCAGGTTGAGCCCCTTGAAATTGATTACCGGGAAAGCTTGCAACAATGTGAAGATATTTGTTTTGCATTTCTCCATGCTGCTTCATCCAATTCACCATATCTTCAAAAACTTATTTTCCTGTGTATTGGTTTGTGCGAGGAATGTGCAGAGCATGCTGAAGAAAAAAAGGAAAACGTTTTTATGGAAACTGCATTTCATTGCCGGAATTTTTCCAACATGCTGATCAATTTTATCCCGTCAGAAGAAGGATCTATACCAGTCAAACGATAAAAGGATCTTTTGATTTACAACATAAAAAAAGCTACTCTAAAAGTAGCTTTCGATATGTATGTTTTAATAGGAATTAAACCTAAGCCCTGCGAATAATACCGAGTATTAATGCAATAACCGCTAATACGATCAGGATGTGAATAAGACCTGTAGCGCTATAAACAAAAACGCCCAATAACCATCCGATTATCATAATGACAGCGATGATGTACAATAAACTTCTCATAAAAATAATTTATCCGTGAAAAATAATGTTTGCTGTCTATACCTAAGTAAAAAGCCTGCCATTCTGTTTAAAGTCAGTTGCAGGTAGTATCTGGCCCGGATTTGTGTAATTCGCTCTACAAACTTATTAAAATTTTCTACTATAGGGTGGCATGTTTTATTTTCCTTCAAAATGCAATGTCCCTTTCATGACTCCGTACCAATAAATCAATCAATAAGGCTCACACTTAAAAATGAGGAAAAATGGAATTCGTAAAAAGCATCAAAACAATTTTTCAAATACTCAAAAAAACTTTCTCAGGATTTATGGATGATAAAGCGATGAAATTGAGTGCATCCTTATCATATTATACCGTCTTCTCCCTGGGTCCTGTACTTGTAATTATATTTTCTGTTGTAAGCCTGGCATTTGGCAAGGCTGCGGTGGAAGGTAAAGTGTATGCACAGATTAAAGATCTTGTAGGAGAAAGTGCCGCATTGCAGGTACAGGAAATAATGGGAAATGTAAGCCAATCGGGTGAAGGTCATATAGGTGCAATCATAGCCGGCATTGTCCTGGTAATTTCTGCTTCTGCTGTTTTTATTGAAATACAGGATTCCATTAATTACATCTGGTCTGTAAAATCGAAACCAAAAAAAGGCTGGGTAAAAATGCTGGTAGATCGCCTGCTTTCATTTTCCTTATTGGTTACCATTGGTTTTTTATTGTTGGTTGCTTTACTGATCAGCGCTTTGATTGATTTGTTGGGCGAACAAATTCAGGAATTGATACCAGGCATTTCTATATTGGTCTTATATGTAATTAACCTGTCCATTGTTTTAATAATCATCACTGGTTTGTTTGCCATTATATTTAAAGTTTTGCCAGATGCTAAAATAAGTTGGAAGGATGCGTTCAGGGGAGCTGCATTTACTGCATTCTTATTTATCATTGGCAAATTCCTGATTTCACTTTACCTGGGCAATTCAAATGTTACCGCAACCTATGGTGC
>CAMPGG010000379.1 GCA_946885335.1 uncultured Chitinophagaceae bacterium | reverse complement strand
CTGCAGAAGGGATGATTGTTTCACTCACCCAGGATATTCAATCCATGAGTGAAGTAATTGTAACGGGTGTAGCCGGTGCTACTTCGCGTAAAAAAATGACTGTTTCTGTAACAAAAATCAGTGAAGAAAGATTGAATGCAGTTACGGCAACTTCTATGTCATCTGCATTATCCGGTAAAGTTGCCGGTGTTAAAACCAGTTCTCCTTCCGGTGGACCTGGTGGCGGTCTTGATATCCTTTTGCGAGGTGACAATAACCTGAACAATGTGGGTTCTGGTCCATTGATCTTAATTGATGGGGTTATTTTAACGGGTGGATTAAGTGATATTAATGCTGATGACGTTGAATCAATGGAAGTTGTAAAAGGTGCTGCTGCATCTGCACTTTACGGTTCACGTGCAGGTAATGGAGTTATTGCCATTACAACCAAGAGAGGAAGCAATATGGCTATCAACTCTTCCAGTGTAACAGTAAGAAATGAAATCGGTTTTCAGAGTATAGCAAATAAATTGGACCTGGCTACACATCACCCATATGCTTTGGCCAGCGATTGGCAATCAGCACAAGGTCAGTATACCAAATATGCCGGTGTTACTTATCCTTCCGGATATAAAGGAGGTGGTTTTAATCCTGATATTGTTGGTAACAGAACCATTGATGCTGACCACTACCTGGATAATCCGTTTGGCGTAACAATTGACCAGCAGGATAAATTCTTCACTACCGGAACCAATTATACCAACTATGTCGGTATTGGATCACGTTCTGCTAAAACAAATATTTTTGCATCGTTTGAGAACAACTCACAGGAAGGTGTAATTCAACATACGGAAGGTTACAAAAGACAAAACTTCAGGTTGAACATGGACCATATGGTGGCTCCATGGTTGAAATTAACTACGTCAAACCTGTTTATCAATACCCAAACTCAGTATCCTGGTAATGGTTCCAGTATATTTTTCAACATCGTATTAGCTGAACCAGATTTGGATCTTTTAGCGCCAAATCCTGATGGCCAGCCTTATTATTTAAGGATGAATCATTTTAATGGTGAAACCGTTAACCCGCTTTATAATATTTATAAGCAGGAAAGAGATGATAAAACTCGCCGTTGGATAGGTAACTATGCAGCTAACATTAAATTAGCAAGATGGGCTAATGTAGATGTTTCTCATTCCATTGAAATTGGTAACTACCGTTACACTTCTTATAATCCTTATGATACCTGGAGCTTAGGTGGTGGTGGTGCTTATAACATGAACTATAGCAAGGGAAGTTTGCAGAAATATTCTGATGAAACAAACAGCCAGAATACACAGGCAACTTTGAACCTGAGTCATAAATTCGGCGACCTGGGAGTTAGAGGTAAACTTTCTTATTTGTTTGAAAACAGGCAGTATGAAAATTACCAGGTTTCTTCACAATCATTCGGCGTACCTGATCTTCCAACATTTGCCAATTTTGAAGGTATAAATTCTGGCGCATCATATATGGATGAAGAAAAAGCGCAAAATTATTTCGCTATTCTTGGCCTGGATTGGAGAGATAAATTATTATTCGACGGTATGTATCGTTATGATGGTTCTTCTTTATTTGGTTCCGAAGCCCGTTGGAATTCTTATTATCGTGTTTCAGGTGCTTATCGAATAAGCCAGGATGTTAAGATCCCTGGTATTGATGAATTAAAAGTTCGTGCAGCTTACGGAACAGCAGGTATTCGTCCAGGTTTTAGCTGGCAGTATGAAACATATTCTATTTCCAATGGTGTAACTTCTCCAAGCACATTAGGAAATGAAAATCTGAAACCATCTCAAACGGCTGAAACGGAGTTCGGTTTAAATGTTGATTTCTTAAGGAAATTTACATTTGAAGCCATTTATGCTCAATCAGTAACTACAGATCAATTCTTATTGGTTCAAAAAATTCCTTTCTTCAACAGGGGTTTTAATTCAAGATGGGAAAATGCAGGTACTGTAGAATCAAACACCATTGAATTAAGCCTGGGTGCAAACTGGTTAAATCAAAAAGATTTCACCTGGAATTCTAATATCGTTTTTTCAAGAGTTAGACAAGAGATCACTGAACTACCAATTCCTCCATACCTGTTTGGTTCAACTGATGGCGGTGGCGGTCAGATGTTTTATGTACGTGGTGGCGAAGCTTATGGTGCTATGTATGGTTTCAGCTGGGTTAGAACTTTAGACCAGATGGCTGCACAATTACCTGCCGGTAAAGCAATCAGTGATTATGAAGTGAATTCTGATGGATATGTTGTTCCGGCTGGATCACAAGGTACCGTTACTGAAAAAGCCATTCGACTGAAGGACGAAAAAGGAAATGACTGGTATGGTAAAATTGGTGATGGTAATGCCGATTTCAACCTTGGCCTGGCAAACACCTTTAAATACAAAGGCATTACGCTTTATTTCCTTTTCGACATGAAACAGGGTGGTGATGTTTATAACAGTAAGAATCAATGGATCACCCGCGATTTTCGTAATGCACAAATGGATATGAGCGGTGTTCCTGATGGCCAGAAAAAAACTTACGATTACTTCCTGCAGTTTTATGATGTAAACTCAGTTAACAGCTATTGGGTTGAAGATGCCAGTTATATCAAACTAAGAGAATTGGCTTTAGGATATTCTTTCCCTCAAAATTTCCTGGGCAAATTCAATAATGTTTTCAAAGGAATTACTGCAAAAGTGATTGGTCGTAACCTGTTAACTTTTACAGATTATTCTGGTTACGATCCTGAAGTTGGATCATTAAGACAACCTTATGATGGAACTTATAAATATCCAAACTTCCGTAACGTAGCCTTTTCACTTTCCTTTGATTTCTAATCTTAAAAGAATAAATAATTCATTATGAAAATATTAAAACATTTGTCGGTTTTTGCGCTGGTGCTGGTCATGGCAACAGGTTGTAAAAAGGATGTCCTGGAGGTTGAGAATAATAATCAACCGGATTTTGACAGGGTATATGCCAGCGGTGAGGGTCTTGAAAATCTGACCTCATCACTCTTTAATAACTTTTATGGTGGCGTTCATAGTTATTCCGGTGTTGAATTGATGCTGGGTACCGCTGCTGATCATTTTTCCTGTTCATGGGGTAACCAGGCTATGCGTGATATGTCCTGGGAACCAAGAGACTTTGCCTGGAATAATTCACCCAGTTACAGTTACCAGGCTACAACCAATTTCTTTTTTGACAGGATGTATGGTGTAATTGTTACTGCCTCCAATGTGTTAACTGCCATGGAAAATGGAGTTGATATTGGTGCAAACGGTGCTGATAATGAGCGTGCAAAAGCCTTC
>CAMPGG010000378.1 GCA_946885335.1 uncultured Chitinophagaceae bacterium | reverse complement strand
CCGGAAGCACAGATATGATTAATATCCAGGTTAAATAAAACCATTTCAGACTTTTCGGTTTTTGGAACTGATACACTCAAAACCGTGTACAGACTTTTTCCTAAAACATCACCATTGAATTTTACCTCCGGAATTTTATTTTCCAGTTGCTCTATCATATATTTTTTGAGAGATAAAATATAACGGCTTTCATCTTCATACTGCTCTGTAGCCATTTCTAACGCTTTGGCAAAGCCGATAATCCCATACAGGTTTTCTGTCCCGGCACGCATATTCCTTTCCTGCCCACCACCTAATATGTATGGCTTCACTTTTACATTTTCATTCACGTAAATGATACCGCAACCTTTGGGGCCGTGAAATTTATGTCCTGATCCGGAAATAAAATGCACAGGCGTATTTCGCAGGTCAATGGGGTAATGACCTACCGTTTGCACACAATCGGAATGAAAAATCGCATTGTGTTCTTTACATATTTCACCCACTGCATCAAGATCCAGTAAGTTTCCAATTTCATTATTGGCATGCATTAACGTTACCAGGCAACGCTCCTGCTGTGATGCTAATTGTTTTTCAAGATCTTCCAGGTCCACATGACCATCTTCTTTCAGTTTTACAAAACTCAGTGTAACATCATTGTTGCAGGCGTAATATTCAACTGTATGCAAAACAGCATGGTGCTCAATGGGCGAAGAAATAATATGCTTGCAATTCAAATCGCGAATGGCGGAACAGATGGCCATATTATTACTTTCCGTTCCACCGCTGGTAAAAAATATTTCACCGGGATTTGCATTCAGTATCCTTGCAACCGATTTACGTGCGTTTTCAATGGCCAGCCGGCATTCGCGGCCATAAGAATAAATAGAAGAAGGATTGCCAAAATGTGTAGTCAAATAAGGCATCATGGCATCCAGCACTTCCTTATCAAGAGCAGTGGTTGCGGCATTGTCAAAATAAATACGGTTCATCGCGGTGTATAATTTTACTGCGGGATTTTTACCCGGTTGTAATCTTACTTATTTAAAAGTTGCGCAAAGATAATCATTACCATACCCGGGAAATTGAAGTGAGCATCTGGAAAAATAATTTCTTACATAAATTCCCTGATATCCTGCATCAGGCGCATGGCAATATTATTTGCAGTTGTTTCATAACTGCTTTCCGCATAAATACGAATAATGGGTTCTGTGTTGGATGTACGCAGGTGTACCCAGTCATTATCAAATTCTATTTTTAAACCATCTTCACTATTGGTTGGATGGTTCCTGTATTTCTGTTTTATTTTTTCAAAAATGGATTCAACATTTACCCCGTTTTCCAATTCAATCTTATTTTTTGAAATGGTGTATTCCGGGTAATGACTGCGTAAAGATTTTAATCCCTTTTTATTATTGGCCAAATGACTTAATAATAAAGCGATGCCGATCAACGCATCCCTGCCATAATGAAAATCAGGAACAATGATGCCGCCATTTCCTTCACCACCGATAACAGCATTCACTTCTTTCATTTTTTTCACCACGTTCACTTCACCAACGGCAGATGGAAAATATTCGCCACCATACTTCACCGTTAGTTCCTTCAGCGCTTTGGTACTGCTCATATTGCTAACCGTATTGCCTGTTCTTTTACTCAACACATAATCCGCAACGGCAACCAAAGTATATTCTTCGCCAAATAAAGTACCGTCTTCATTTACAAAACACAAACGATCCACATCAGGATCAACCGCAATGCCGAGATCTGCTTTGCGTGATACCACTTCTGCACTTAACCCGGTCAGGTGCTGTGGCAATGGTTCTGGATTATGGGCAAAGCGACCATTCACTTCTTCATTCAGCACTGTAACATTTTCCACACCCAATGCTTTTAATAATGCGGGCACATAAGTAGCGCCGGTAGAATTTATCCCATCTACCACAATATTAAAATTCCTGTTTGCTATGGCTTCCCTGTCAACCAATGAATAAGCTAAAACGGCATCAATATGTTTTTGCATGTAATCATCCTGGCGAACTTTGCCCAATGCATCAACAGCAGCAAAATTGAATTCTTCTTTTTCAGCAATTTCTAAAATCTGCTGGCCGGCTTCTGCGCTGATGAATTCCCCTTCACTATTCAAAAGTTTCAAGGCATTCCATTCTTTGGGATTATGACTGGCAGTGAAGATGATGCCCCCATCGGCCTTTTCCATTACAACCGCCATTTCAACAGTGGGTGTAGTTGTGAGACCCAGGTCAACGACATGTATGCCAGTTGCGATCAAAGTATTTATAGCCAGGTTGCTGACCATCTCTCCGCTGATCCTTCCGTCCCGACCAACAACAACGGTCAGTGCTTTTGATTTATCTTCCCGGATACTTAGTAATAAACTTCCATAAGCAGAAGTGAATTTTACAACATCCAAAGGCGTCAGATTAGTTCCTGTAGTTCCGCCAATGGTTCCCCGGATGCCGGAGATACTCTTTATCAATGCCACAAATAATAATTTAAGGTGGCAAAAATACGGTTTTCATGGCTAAGGAAAATGCATTATTGAGTCAACACTTATTTTGCTCAGGGAATTTGAGGAGGTTAAATTTGCCAAAAATTAAAAATGCCCCAACAGGCCTGGTATCAAAACTGGTTTAACTCTCCATATTACCACAAATTATATTTTGAACGGGATGTGCAGGAAGCAGAAGATTTTATAAAAAGACTTATCAAAAAACTACAGCCCGCAACTGGCAGCCGCATGCTGGATGTTGGTTGTGGAAAAGGAAGACATAGCATTTCGCTTTCAGAAATGGATTTTGCCGTTACCGGCATTGATATTAGTCTTGAAAGCATCCAATTTGCCAGTCAGTTTGAAAATGAATCGCTGGAATTCTACCAGCATGATATGCGATTGCCATTCAGGATTAATTACTATGATTATGTTTTTAATTTTTTTACCAGCTTCGGTTATTTTAATACCCGCAGGGAACATGATGATACCTTACGCACATTTGCAGGTTCATTAAAAAAAGATGGTATCCTGGTGATTGACTACCTCAATGTGCATTTTGCGGAAGAAAATATTATTCATCATGAAGAAAAGAAAGTGGATGATACAACTTTCACTTTACGCAGGTGGCACGATGATGATCATTTCTATAAAAAGATCATCATCGAAGATTCTTTGTTACCGGACCAACTCGTTTTTACAGAGAAAGTAGCCAAATTTACCATTGGTGATTTTACCGAAATGTTATCCTTCCAGGGTATGCAGGTACAGGAAGTATTTGGCGATTATAACCTTAACAAGTACGACCTGGTTAAAGCGCCAAGATTGATATTGATTGCTAAGAAAACA
>CAMPGG010000377.1 GCA_946885335.1 uncultured Chitinophagaceae bacterium | reverse complement strand
TGATTTCGGCTACAGAATCGGCTTCATGATGCAATTGTTTAAACCAAAGTTCATATGCCTGGTGAATAACGATAAAAAGCATTTCATCGTGGGCATACAAGTTATGCCGGAGGCTCTCGGGATGTTGAGCCGCTAAAATTTTATCCAGTTGCAGGTAATCGTGGTAATGCACATCTTTATTTTCCATGGATCCTGGTATTTTATCAGGCAAAGTTATGAATAGGTATTGGGTGATTTGGGAAGATTACCTGAATTCAAATCCAATATCGCTTCGGTAATACATACCATTAAAATGAACAAGGCCCATTTTCTCTTTTGAACGCCCTGCGGCTTCAGCCAGGGTTTCACCAAAGGAAGTAATGCAAAATATGCGGCCACCATTGGTGACCAATTGTTCATTGTCTTTTTTTACTGCGGCATAAAACAACAAGCTGTTCTCATCTTCCACATTTTCCAAACCTTTGATCTCATAACCGGTCATATGCTCATTGGGATATCCCCCACTTACTGCCATGATTGTGCAGGCGGATCTTTCATCCGTTTCAATATGCATACCATTTAAGTTTCCTTCGGCTGTTGCTTTCATCAATAACACCAAATCATTTTTCAACCTGGGCATCACAACTTCCGTTTCCGGATCACCCATCCTGCAATTATATTCAATTACAAAAGGATCATCGCCAACTTTCATCAATCCTATAAATACAAATCCATGATATTTTAATCCGCCTTCTTTCAATCCTTTGATAGTGGGTTTAATAATCCGTTCCTCTACTTTTTGCATAAAAGATTCATCTGCAAATGGAACGGGACTTACAGCACCCATTCCACCCGTATTTAAACCGGTTTCACCTTCTCCTACCTTTTTATAATCCTTTGCTTCGGGTAAAATCACATAACCATCACCGTCAGTTAATACAAAAACAGACAATTCAATTCCATCCAGGAAAGATTCAACCACCACCCTCTTTCCTGCTTCACCAAATTTTGCCCGTTGAATCATCAATTCAAATTCGGCTACTGCTTCCAGGTGGTTTTGACAGATCACAACACCTTTGCCCGATGCCAATCCATCCGCTTTTAAAACTACCGGCAATGAATGTTGTTGCAGGTAAAGCACACCATCTGCATAATTATCAATGGTAAATTCTTTATATGAAGCTGTAGGAATGTTATTTTTTTGCATGAAGGCTTTTGCAAATGCTTTACTTCCTTCCAACATGGCTGCTTCCTGCGAAGGACCAATAATATGCAGATCTTCCAATGCAGGTTCTTTTTGCAAATAATTGACAATGCCATTCACCAGCGGATCTTCGGGACCCACTATGACCATATTTATATTTTCTGAAATGCAGACCTCTTTTATTTTTTCAAAATCATTTAATGCAATGGAAAGATTGGTGCCGCATAAAGCTGTACCTGCATTTCCGGGAGCAATAAACAACTGTGAGCAGTGAGGACTTTGGGTCAGTTTCCAGGCCAGGGCATGTTCCCTGCCACCTGCGCCAAGGAGTAGGATTCGCATATAGTGTAGGTTTAGTAAAGAGTTGCGAATATCGGCCAAGATTGTTAAAGATGAAATGAAATATTTGGGAGTTGGATATTTTCTTTATTTTGTCGCGATTATAAAATTTTAACATAAAAATTTTACCAGTCTATGAACCAGGTAGCCATCGACAAAAGTCATCCACCCGCATTATACATTTTATTTTTTACCGAGATGTGGGAGCGTTTCAGTTATTATGGAATGCGTGCACTCTTAGTACTTTTTCTTACATCTACATTGATGGATGGTGGATGGGGATGGGAAAGAGCTGAAGCTTTACAACTTTATGGCATCTACACTGGTTTGGTTTATTTAACTCCCATTTTAGGAGGACTCATTGCAGACAAATTAATTGGCTTTCGCAATGCTGTTATTTTGGGTGCAGCTATCATGACCATCGGACATGCTTCCATGGCATTTGAAACACCATTTTTTCTTTACCTGGGTCTGGGCTGCCTGATAATCGGAAATGGTTTGTTCAAACCAAATATATCTTCAATCGTGGGCCAATTGTATACAGACGAAAAGAAAAAGGATTCGGCTTATACCATTTTTTACATGGGTATTAATGCAGGTGCATTTTTAGGTATCCTGTTGTGCGGCTACATTGGTGAAAAAGTTGGCTGGAGTTATGGTTTTGGACTGGCTGGTGTTTTCATGTTCTTTGGTATGCTGCAATTTTCATTCGCACAAAAAATATTTGGAAGAATCGGTTTGTCTCCAAAAAAACAACTGGCACACGACGAAATCCAGGATGCGGGTGCTTACGTTCACAATACAGCATATGATTTTGACAAGAAACCAGAAGAGCCTGCAGAAGAAATGCCCAAACATGTTTCCCGCGACCGCATTATTGTGATCTCTGTGTTTGCTTTCTTCACTATCTTTTTCTGGATGGCCTTTGAACAAGCTGGTGGCTCCATGACAATTTTTGCCGATGATTACACAGCCCGCACCCTGGAAGGAGGTTCTGCCACTGCATTTAAAATTATCAATACCCTGCTTACCGTGGTCCCAATGATAATTTTGACAGGCGTACTACTAAATCTTTTTAAACAAACATTTAAAAAGTATGGATTATCGAATATTTTTTTAAGCACCAGTTTTGTGATTATATGGGGTCTGGTTATTTGGATGTTATGGAGAGAATTTAATGCAGAAGCTACTGAAGTCCCTGCTTCCTGGTTTGGTATATTGAATTCATTTTTCATCATTTCATTAGCGCCATTATTTTCAAAAATTTGGGAGAGTAAATATAACCCAACCGGCCCGGTAAAATTTGCCATTGGTTTAATGTTACTTGGATTTGGTTTTGCGATTCTTGCATATGGAAGTATGTCCATTGACCAGGGAGCAAAAGTTGCATCTGTAAGTATGATCTGGCTGATACTTGCTTACTTATTCCATACGTTGGGTGAATTATGTGTTTCGCCTGTAGGATTATCTTATGTAAGCAAACTGGCGCCTGCAAAATTGGTAGGGTTGATGTTTGGTATCTGGTTCGTCGCAAATTTTGTAGCTAATTTATTAGCTGGATTAACGGGGAGCCTGATTGATGGAATCACGGAAAAATATTCGCTGTCTGCTTTCTTCCTGATATTTACGGTATTACCATTTTTAGCAGGATTGGTTATGCTGGGAATGAATAAGTTCCTGGTGAAAAAAATGCACGGTTTTCATTAATCTTCATTCAATATTTTCTTTCAACAGCGATGTAATCACATCGCTGTTTTTTTTAGATGAAGTCCAGGTGTGAATATTTTTTTCCAAGAATAGCAAAATCATCTGCACCCAACCAGTTCTTTAAAACAGTAGCATA
>CAMPGG010000376.1 GCA_946885335.1 uncultured Chitinophagaceae bacterium | reverse complement strand
GCTTCTGACTTCTCTTCTATCCTGCTTTTAAAAGTAAACTTCAGCAATTCTTTTTCTTTATCTAAAACCGCTACTAATGTATCTCCTTCTTTGATATGCATATTCAGAATTTCCTCGGCCAGCGGATCTTCCAGGTATTTCTGAATGGCCCTGTGTAATGGTCTTGCGCCAAACTGCTGGTCATATCCTTTTTCAGCAATAAACTCTTTGGCTTCCGGCGTTAATTCTAATCCAAAACCAAGTATGCTAAGGCGTTTTAAAACACCTTTCATCAGGATATCAATGATCTGGAAGATATGGTCTTTGGAAAGTGAATTGAAAATGATCACATCATCGATCCTGTTCAGGAACTCGGGCGAAAAAGTACGCTTCAATGCTTTTTCAATAACCGCTTTATTGGCTTCCTCTTCATGCTCCGCCCTTGATTGGGTAGCGAAACCTACTCCTGCTCCAAAATCTTTTAATTGCCGTGCACCGATATTGGATGTCATGATGATCATTGTGTTCTTGAAATCAACTTTTCTTCCCAAACCATCGGTCAATTGACCATCATCCAAAACCTGTAATAAAATATTGTAAATATCCGGGTGCGCTTTTTCAATTTCATCCAATAAAATAACGCTGTAAGGTTTACGCCTAACCCTTTCCGTTAGTTGTCCGCCTTCTTCATAACCCACATATCCCGGAGGTGCACCGATCAAACGGCTCACGGTGAACTTTTCCATGTATTCACTCATGTCAATACGGATCAGCGAATCTTCCGAATCGAACATATACCTGGCCAGTGACCTGGCAAGTTCTGTTTTACCAACACCCGTTGGTCCCAGGAATATAAATGTACCGATCGGCTTTTTAGGATCTTTTAAACCTACCCTGTTACGTTGAATGGCTTTCACCACTTTTGAAATAGCCTCTTCCTGTCCTATTACGGCTTCTTTCATATCATCTGCCATCCTGCGCAGTTTCTCGGTTTCAGCCTGCACCATACGTGTTACCGGAATGCCAGTCATCATACTGACCACTTCGGCAATTTCTTCTTCGCCTATTGGGTACCGTTTGTGCTTGCTTTCTTCTTCCCATTCCAGTTTCGCCTTATCCAGTTCTTCACCCAATCTTTTTTCCGTATCACGCAGCGAAGCGGCTTCTTCAAACTTCTGGCTTTTAACTACTTTATTCTTTTCATTTTTTACATCTTCAATCTTTTTCTCCAGCTCCACGATGTTTTCAGGAACATTGATATTTTTTAAATGCACCCTTGCTCCTACTTCATCCATCACATCAATCGCTTTGTCTGGTAATAAACGGTCAGTGATATAGCGATCGCTCAGTTTAACACAGGCATCAATGGCTTCATCATTATAAGTTACACTGTGATAATCTTCGTATTTGGATTTGATATTATTGAGTATCTGTATGGTTTCATCCACGGATGGTGGCTCAATCATCACTTTTTGAAAACGACGATCCAAAGCACCATCTTTTTCAATATACATACGGTACTCATCCAGCGTGGATGCTCCAATGCATTGCAGTTCGCCACGGGCCAGTGCAGGTTTAAAGATATTGCTTGCATCCAGCGATCCGCTTGCACCACCTGCCCCAACGATCGTATGAATTTCATCAATGAATAAGATCACATCGCGGTTCTTTTCCAATTCGTTCATGATCGCTTTCATTCTTTCTTCAAACTGGCCACGGTATTTAGTACCGGCAACCAGGGCTGCCAGGTCAAGAGAGATCACTCTTTTATCAAACAATACCCGGCTCACATTTCTTTGAATAATACGAAGGGCAAGACCTTCCACAATGGCTGTTTTACCAACCCCCGGTTCACCGATCAGGATCGGGTTATTCTTTTTACGACGGGAAAGGATCTGTGAAACCCTTTCTATCTCTACCTCACGGCCAACAATAGGGTCTAACTGGTTCATTTCTGCCAGGCGGGTAATGTCGCGACCAAAATTATCCAACACAGGTGTTTTGCTTTTTGCAGCGCCACCCTGGCGGGACTTTGATTGTGAATATTTTTTTTCATCCTCAAAATCATCCTCGTTTTCTTCATTGTATTCTGAACGGATATCGTTTGATTTAACAACACCCAGTTCATTGCGGAACAGGTCGTAATCCACATCAAATTGATTGAGGATCTGTGTAGCGATATTTTCTTTATTTTTCAATATTGAAAGCATTAAATGTTCTGTTTCCACCGTAGGGCTTTTCAGCGCTTTAGCTTCCAGAACAGTTACACGAATCACTTTTTCTGCCTGTTTGGTTAATGGCAGGCTATTAATATTGGCGATGTTTTTCCCCGTTTTATCTTTTACCGCAAGCTCTATTTCTTTACGCAATTCATAAAGGTCCACGTTAAAGCTTTTCAATATCCGGATGGCGGTATTATCACCTTCGCGGATAAGGCCAAGTAATAAATGCTCGGTACCAATAAAATCATTCCCTAATCTTAACGCCTCTTCCCTGCTGAAAGAAATGATCTCCTTTACTTGTGTTGAAAAATTATTATCCATTTTTTAAGTATAATTGCTTGTGATACAATAATAACAAATTTAATTAAGAACCCATTTACCTCCTTATAAACGGAATTACGATAAACTTAGTTGTATGCAGGTCAAAATAGATACCAAAGAGAAATTTCATGTCATCACGGTTAACAGCGCAACTTTATCTGCTGATATGACAGGCCATTTAGATGATACAATCATTCCATACCTGCAAAATGGCGTTCCTAATATCATATTAAACCTGGCGGAAGTACAATCTATTGACAATCTAACGGCCGAATGGTTGGTTAAGATTCAGCAAAAATTTTATGAAGCCGGTCATTCATTTGTTGTTTGCCACCTGCAACCCGGTGTAGAAAAATTTTTAGATGATGCTGATTTACTCGAAATGATGAACGTAACACCTACCACCAGCGAAGCGGGTGACATAGTACAGATGGAAGAAATTGAAAGAGAATTCATGAGAGGTGATGAACATTAATTCCTGCCATTGTTCAATTTTTGATCATGATCATTTTGCCCCAGGTCCGGGATATTGTTGCCAGGTATTTTAATACATCTTCATCCAATAATGCCGCATCGCTGGATTTTAAAAATATTAGTGGTGGTTGTATTAATCATTGTTACAGGGTAACGGATAGCAATAAGCGTTCTTTATTCGTTAAAATAAATAAGACTGCTGCCTTCCCGGGATTATTGTTAAAAGAAATGAATGGCCTCCGGTTTCTTAAAAACCAACAGATCATTAAAATTCCGGCTGTAGAAGATTGTATTGAAGAAGGTGAAACTCAAATCCTGGTGATGGAATGGATCAACCAGGGAGATCCTACCAAACATTCATGGCAAAAACTGGGAGAGCAA
>CAMPGG010000375.1 GCA_946885335.1 uncultured Chitinophagaceae bacterium | reverse complement strand
GGTAACCTGCTTTTTCTTTCAGGCATTGGATCAAGACTTGTTTCAGACAATTCTATACCGGGTTTGCAAAATGATAGTGATGGGAATGAAATTAGTCATGACATCGAAGCAGAATGCCATTCGGTTTTCGCTAATGTAAAATCTGTGTTGGAAGCAAGTGGAAGCCGATGGGAAAATATGGTTGATGTAACCGTTTTTTTAACGGATATGAACAACGATTTTCCGATTTATAATAAGGTTTACGAACATTATTTCAAATCTGTGCAGCCATGTCGCACCACTGTTGAAGTTAAAAGTTTGCCTTCGCCCATTCATATTGAATTAAAAGTGATTGCTACTATTGATTAATAAATGTTGTATTAATGAACTTTGAAAATACGAGAACTTTCGCCCAAAAACTGGATGAGCAGAATGAACTGAAACATTTCCGGTCGCAGTTTCATATACCAAAACATGGAGAAAAAAACAGTATTTATTTTACAGGCAATTCTTTAGGACTGCAACCTTTAAAAGCAACTGACTATGTTCTCAGGGAAATGGAGGACTGGGCACGTTTAGGTGGTGAAGGCCATACAGATGCCCGGCAGCCCTGGATACCATACCATGAAATATTCCCTGGTCAGCTTTCCAGGATTATCGGGTGCCTGCCCGAAGAAGTAGTGGTGATGAATTCGCTTACCGTGAACCTTCATTTGTTGATGGTGAGTTTTTATGCGCCTACACCTCAGCGTTATAAAATAATCATGGAGCATAAGGCATTTCCAAGTGATCAATATGCAGTAGAATCGCAGGTGAAATTTCATGGATTCGACCCTAAAGAGTCTGTTATTGAAATAAAACCCCGGCCAAATGAACAAACTATCAGGCATGAGGATATTTTAGCTGCAATAAATGAACATGCTGATTCACTGGCATTGGTTTTATTCGGCGGTGTTAATTATTATACCGGCCAGGTATTTAATATGCAATCAATTACGCAGGCAGCGCATCATGCTGGTGCACTTGCGGGTTTTGACCTGGCACATGCCGCAGGTAATATTGAACTGAACCTGCATGATTGGAATGTGGACTTTGCCTGCTGGTGTACCTATAAATATTTGAATTCAGGTCCGGGTGGAGTGGGAGGTGCGTTTATCCATCAACGTCACATCGCTGATAAATCTTTAAATCGTTTTGCGGGATGGTGGGGATATAAAAAAGAAACCCGCTTTTTAATGGATGCCGGATTTGATCCCATATGTACAGCAGAAGGTTGGCAACTGAGCAATGCGCCAGTATTGTCAATGGCTGTTCATAAAGCTGCCATTGAATTAGTTGATGAAGCAGGTATGTCAAATCTTTCGGCAAAGGGAAGACAATTAAGTGCATATTTAATTTTTATCTTAAAAGAACTAGCTGCAAAATTTCCCGAAGATGAAATTTCAATCATCACACCGGAAAAGGAGGCAGAACGTGGCTGCCAGGTCTCATTCATCATAAAAAAAGATGGGAAAAAAGTTTTTGAAAAGTTGGTGGCACAAGGTGTTTCAGCCGGATGGCGTGAACCCGAAGTGATCAGGGTTGCCCCGGTTCCTTTGTACAATACGTTTGAAGAGATTTGGGAATTTGGTGAAATGATCAATAAAATTTTAGCCGGTTCAACCGTGAATGCATAGGATATGGAAAAGAAGAAAATCGCGATAATAGGTGCTGGTTTGGTAGGTTCGTTATTGGGCATTTTTCTTGCAAAGCGGGGACACCAGGTTTTTATTTTTGAATTGAGACCAGATATGCGCAAGCAACCATTACAGGCTGGCCGGTCCATTAACCTTGCATTAAGTGATCGCGGACTTGCTGCATTGAATGAAGTTGGTATCAAGGATGAAATTTTAAACATTGCTATCCCAATGCCAGGTCGTTTAATTCATAACCTGGATGGACAAACGAATTTTCAACCGTATGGAAAAGAGGGGCAGGCTATTTATTCTGTTTCGCGGAGTGAATTAAATATTCGGCTGGTTAATATTGCTGAAGATTTAGGCATCCGGTTTCAATTTGAAAAAAAATGTACAGCCATTAACTGGCAGACAAATCAAATAAGTTTTAATGAACCTGATCAGCCTGGTCATGAAAATTTCCAGGCGGATATCATTTTTGGTGCAGACGGAGCCTATGCTGCATCCCGACTGCAACATATGTTAGGTCATCAAAAATTTGATTATCACCAGCATTATATTGATTGCGGTTATAAAGAATTATCGGTTCCGGCTGGTCCTGGCGGAAGTTATTTATTGGAAAAAAATGCTTTGCATATCTGGCCACGAAAAGATTATATGCTGATCGCATTACCAAACCTGGATGGCAGTTTTACCGGTACCCTGTTCTTTCCTTTTTCTGGTGAACAATCTTTTGAAAAGTTAATATCACCTGGAGCCGTACAAAATTTTTTCACTAAAGAATTTCCGGGCATTGCAGAACTGATTCCGGATTTAACAGAGCAGTTTTTTAATAATCCAACATCTTCCCTTGTCACTGTTCAATGTTATCCCTGGGTTCGGGATGGAAAATTTTCTTTGATCGGTGATGCGGCACATGCATTGGTTCCCTTTTTTGGACAAGGCATGAATTGCGGATTTGAAGATTGCCTGGTATTAAACCAATTAATGGATAAATTCCCGGATCAGTGGAATGAGATTTTAGAAAACTTTCAACAATTACGTAAGCCCGATGCAGATGCCATTGCTGATATGGCTATTAATAATTTTGTGGAAATGAGATCAAAAACGGCTGACCCGGTTTTTTTGTTACAAAAGAAAATAGAAGCAAGATTGCATGATAAATTTCCCGACAAATGGATTCCTTCTTATTCATTAGTGACTTTTAGTCCGCAAATACGTTATTCAGAAGCGCTTGCAAGGGGAAATAAACAGGAAGCCATCATGCAGCAGTTTATGCATAAAGCTGACATTGCGGAAAGATGGGATAATCATGATCTGCATTTGGAGATCATCAGTAAAGTTGAATGATGTTTTTATAATTAATCAAAACAAAACTTAAAAAAGTATTTAATGAATCGCCAACAACTCGTTGAACAAATATTTTCGAAAAGGTCCTATCTCTGTATTGGTTTGGATAGTGACAGGGAAAAAATTCCTTCACATTTATTAAAAAGTGAAGATCCCGTTTTTGAATTTAACAAACAGATCATTGACAGCACCCGCGATCTTTGTGTGGGCTATAAGATAAACACTGCTTTTTACGAATCAGCTGGGGTTAAAGGCTGGCAAACCATGGAGAAAACGGTGTCTTATATCGGTAATGATCACCTGCTAATCGCAGATGCTAAAAGAGGGGACATTGGAAATACATCATCACAATATGCAAAGGCATTTTTTGAAAC
>CAMPGG010000374.1 GCA_946885335.1 uncultured Chitinophagaceae bacterium | reverse complement strand
AAGATTGTCAACAACCATGTGAAGTAAGACTTCTAAAAAATTACGAATGCCACCTTCTAAAACAGGTGGCATTTTTTTATGTAATCATCTTCTGCAATCAATTGTAACCTGCTGTAAAAATGTAACGTATGGTATAACGCAATTGGATAAACGTAATTTGTTATGTTAATTTCATGATCGCTTTTTCAAGCAATTCTTTTGCATACAATTTGTCCGTATAATTCAGTTTATTGAATTCAATGGAAATATTGAAACCTTTTAATGCGGCGTTCAAAATTTCTTTTTCAGATTTTATTTCAGACACCAGGTCCAATACCTGGTAAGTTTGAACAGGGTAGGCCTGGCCCTTTACTTTAATCAATTCTTTCTTTTCGCACAACACTTCATCTTTAATCAAACCATAAGTGTCCTGCGAGATGAGTATCTGGTTTACTTCGGCTGCACCTTCCAGCCGGCTGGCTAAATTAACAGGGCCGCCCACTATGGTATAATCCAGCCTTTCATCTGAACCAAAATTTCCTACCGTACAAAAACCGGTATTGATGCCCATCCTGACTTGAAGCGGTGTCGCAATGCCCAATATATCCCATTCGCGGCGCAGTTCAACCAGTTTATCTCTCATCTTCAAAGCCATTTTAACACAGGCAATGGCGTCCTGTTTTTCTCCCAATGTTTCCGGATCACCAAAAAAGATCATAATGGCATCACCAATAAATTTGTCAATGGTTCCGCCACAATCCAATGCAATTTGCGACATCGCATTCAGGTATTTATTCAGTACACTGGTTAAAACTTCAGATTCAACACGGTCCGTGAGTTCTGTAAAACCCTGTATGTCTGAAAAAAATACGGTTAGTTTTTTGCGGTACGATTCAATCTTCACATCTCTTTTTCCCTGGAAAATGGAAGTGTAAACCTGCCTGGATAAATATTTGGCCAGCTTATTTGACAGGGCTTGCAATTGTTCATTTTTTAATTTTACTTCCGCGTTTAAACTGGTAAGTTTTTTATTTTTTTTTGCCAGTTTCTCTTTATGTACCTGTAACAGCATTTCCGCTTTTTTGCGTTCAGTAATATCCCGGATGATGCCGGTGAAGTAACATTTGCCACCTGTTTCCCACATGGATAATGAAAGTTCAATAGGAAAAGTATGTCCCAGTTTGTGAAGACCACTGAGTTCAACCGTTTTTCCAATAACATGTTTGGGGCCGCCGCTTGCCACACGCTGAATGCCGGCTTCATGCAAAGCCTTATATTCATCCGGAACAATGATGGATAATGATTTTCCAATGACTTCCGTTGATGTATAACCGAAAACTTGGCAGGCTGCATTATTCCAGGTTATTATCTTTCCCTGTTCATCTGCGGTGATGATAATATCATGGGCACTTTCTGTAATGGAGCGGAAACGGGATTCATTGTTTTTCAAAATTTGTTCATGCATTTTTCTTTCACTGATATCGCGGATGATGCCACCGAAAAACATACCCTCCGGCGTTTCCCAGGATGAAAGCGATAATTCCAGCGGGAATTCTTCACCATTTTTTCTTACTCCAAACAGTTCCACTACATGGCCGATCACATGTTTTTTACCACCACTGGCCACCCGTTTCATCCCTTCATTATGCAGTTGATGAAATCGTTCAGGTATGATAATGGTTAAAGGCTTTTGAAGTACTTCATCAGCAGTATACCCGAATATTTTTTCGGCGGCATGATTCCATGAAACAATATTTCCTGCACTGTTGGCTGATATGATAGCGTCATGGGCACTTTCTGTAATGGAGCGGAAACGGGATTCATTGTTTTTCAAAATTTGTTCATGCATTTTTCTTTCACTGATATCGCGGATGATGCCACCGAAAAACATACCCTCCGGCGTTTCCCAGGATGAAAGCGATAATTCCAGCGGGAATTCTTCACCATTTTTTCTTACTCCAAACAGTTCCACTACATGACCGATTACATGTTTTTCGCCGCCGCTGGCCACCCGTTTCATCCCTTCATTATGCAATTGATGAAATCGTTCAGGTATGACAATCGTCAATGATTTTCCTTTTACTTCCTCAACTGTGTACCCAAATATTTTTTCTGCTGCGGGGTTCCAGGAAATAATATCTCCATGACTGTTTGCAGATATGATGGCATCTGTAGCGGACATGGTGATTGCTTCCAGGTGCATAGATCCATTGCTGCCGGGAAGCTGACCAGGATATTCGTGAATGGAATACATACGCTCTGATTGTATGCAGTTAGAAGATAAAATATAGTGATGGAGTTCTGCTGAGAAGAAAAGCCTGTTTTAAATACCGCCTGTTGAAAAGTGTATTTAGCTCAGAAATATGTAATATAAATTTAATAAAAAATGTGGTAAAGACATTTGGAGGTATAGGAGTAAAAGTTTTTGTCAAAAAAATTACCTGTGAAAATGACGAGGATCAAATTGTCTTTTTGATGTATTTGCGCCTTATACAATTCCTTACTGAACTTTTGCGGTAAGAAATATCAATTGGGTGTTGTAGATAATTTTAGAAGAGCTTGTCGATCATGCTTACTTAAATATTGAATAGCAATTCTATTTTCAGGTTTTTTATCGAATGTATAAAGTGTTATCAGGAAAAACCACTCTAGTGGTTTCATTAGGAAATATATTGCATCGGAGACCAATTTATTATTAAAAAAATGATAATACCTATGGACGAAACTTCCGATTTTATTGTATTGTTTCCTGGTGATTTTATGAATGAACGGCAATCTTTCTTGTATCAATTCTTCAAACGCATTTGAAATCAGCAATTGCCTGTTGCAAATAATGTAGGCACCATTCCTAATCCCCAATCTTTGAGGTCTAACAATATTATTATGACCATTTGCAGCAACGGAACAAAGGTAATGTCCGCCACAACTCACATTTTCACATTTGTAATCCCATTGTGATAAGCCATGATAATAAGTGTCAGTAAACACCCGGATCATAGCATCAGGTTTTTGTCCAAAAATTAATAGTAAAGCGGTGAGCAAAATAATTACAGGCAAACAACAAATGAATATCACAGGATATTTCCAAATTGGTTGCAGGTTTAAAATTTTCCAGGCAAACTTTTCAAAAGTATTTTTCGGATTAAATTTTTGTTCCTGAGAGTAAACGATCAGCTTTCTTTGATTTTTTACCAGCATTATAATGCCTAGTAAAATAATAGGAACATTGCCACCTAACGCTAAAACAAATGAATTTGTATGGATGCCAATAAAAATATTGAGCATGATACCGATAAGCAAGAAAATATTTAAGATTATTTCAAATACAGGTGAAGCAATTCCCTTTCGATAACTGGAATTAAAATAAGAAAACATGGATATTGTAATTAATACAAGTAAGCTAAG
>CAMPGG010000373.1 GCA_946885335.1 uncultured Chitinophagaceae bacterium | reverse complement strand
CGGAAAGTTCTATTAAAATTGAGGGCGATCAGAACCTGCTTGAATATGTGGAAGTTTATGAAGAAGGAGGTACATTAAGGATACATACCCGCAAAGGAATAAATATGAAACCCACCCGGTCAATGAAAGTTCACGTTTCAAATCCTGATTTTAAAGGATTTGAAGCTTCTGGAGCTTGTAATATTATCGGGCAAAACATGATCAAAACATCCGGAAATGTCAGAATTGATCTTTCAGGTGCCAGTGATGTGGATATGCAGCTTGATGCTCCAAAGATTGAAACGGAGGTTTCTGGAGCTGGTTCTGTGAAATTGGCTGGAAAGACAAAAGATTTTTCCGTTGACGGATCGGGAAGTACAGAGGTGCAATGTTTTGATCTGCTGGCAGAGAATGTCCGGATAGATATTTCCGGTGCCGGAGATGCCCAGGTTTTTGCCAGTGTTAAACTCGATGTTGACGTGAGCGGTGCAGGAAATGTCAGATACAAGGGCAATGCAAATGTTACACAGAATATCAGCGGTGCCGGTAGTGTTAAAAAGCTGGACTAAATTTTAGAATCTCATAAAATAAAATGGCCGGTTAATCCCGGTCATTTTTGTTAAGAATAAGTAGGAATCATTTTTGCACACTCAGGAGAAAAAAGCATGAGCAACGGAAGCAGATCTTCTTTATTGGATATCATAATAGGTATTTTGTGTATTGTTTTGGCTTTGCCCATATTTATTCTTGTACATCAGCAAATTCCTAATCCTGACTGGCCATACCATGCCGACAGGATTTTACTGATGATCGTTATTATTCTTTTATTATTCCTGGTTATCCGCTTATTCAGGGTATTGATATTGGTGGCCATTTTAGCAGCCTGCGGTTGGTTGATCTATGGCAGTTTAAATGGTGGTTATAGTTTTAATGATGTTTATTATGATTATCGGGCAATGATTTATGGAATGAAGGACGATCCGAATTTTGCCGGCCTCATAACCAATGGCGGTTCATCATTTCCTTATCGGGGGGAATTTGCTAACGCTATGGATGAAAAAAGTCCTGCTGTCAGGCAGTTTGCGGTTTCGGCAATCAATGAGCATTTTAAAGCTGAGCAGCAGGAGTTTGAAGAATACCGATCCATTATTCAGAGTTTCGCCATATTTAAGAAAATAAATAATCATTGGAATTATGTTGATGATCCGCAAAGCCGCGAATACTTTGCCAGTGCAAGTGAATCTGTAAAATTAATGGCGGGAGATTGTGATGATCATTCCATTTTAATGGCGGCAGCCATTGAATCCGTTGGAGGAAAACCCAGGTTGATTCATACAACAGGGCATATTTACCCTGAATTATTAATTGGAAATAAAAATGACCTGGAGCAATTAAATTACCTGATCAAGCAAAAGTTATTTGTGGAAGAAAGCCGGGGACAAAGCATCAACTATCACCAGGATGATAAAGGCAATATCTGGCTGAATCTTGATTATACAGCAAAATATCCCGGTGGACCATTTATGAAAGAAGAGATCCTGGGTGTAATGACCTGGTGAGTCGATTCAAAAATTAATATATGTAACCTGGATATTGATGTCCGCATTTCTGCCTTTGTCATCCGTGCACGAGATCTTTACATGTCCTTCCGCAGGTACAAAAAATATTTTTTCAGCAGCGGGTATGGATTTATAAAAACGGTTATTGATATACCAATAAATGCGACTAACATCATTCGCCGTTTTGGCAAATAATTGAATAGGCTCGGGATTATTTTTGTTGATGAAATATTCACTTCCTTTTGAGGGAGATGTTATAATGGGTGCATTATTACTGAAGATCTT
This sequence comes from uncultured Chitinophagaceae bacterium, assembly GCA_946885335.1. The sequence continues at coordinate 1,564 of CAMPGG010000373.1, read as the reverse complement.
TTCACAGTCAGGATTATGCGCAGGAATTTTTTCATATACCATCCCTTTTTCAGAAAAATAAAATTGCATGTCTGCATCCAGCCGGGTGTACATTTTTTTCCGGTAACCGGTTTCCGGAACACAGGATTTACAATAAGCTGTTTTTTCATCCGCAGATACAAACACTTCTTCAATATGTTCACAAGGAATGTTGGAAGAGATGAGGGGAATAAAATAATCAGTAACCAGGTTTTTACAATGTAACCCCGGCACCTTTCCAGATGCTGAACACACTTGCCTTATTTCAAGATCACCCGGCATTTGAAACCATTCTCCATCATTTTTATAATCCAGTGTATTAAATATTTTGAAAAGCAAAGGTGTGGCAATTTCCGCCCCGCTTAAACCCGGGGCACCATGCCCGGAAAAATTACCCGTCCAAACACCAATTGTGTAATTCTTATTATAGCCAATACTCCATCCGTCACGACGCCCATAAGATGTGCCGGTTTTCCAGGCAATTTTTGGCATATTTTCAGTAGCCTGCCAGTTAATAGGAAAATCGGGCCGGTTAACTTTAGAAAGCGTTTCATTCACCATGTAAGCTGCTTCAGCACTGATGACCTGTTTTTTTTCGTTGTTGATATCATTCCTTGTAAACGAAGGGGAAATAAATTTGCCTTCATTGGCAAAAACACTATACAATGCCGTTAGTTCTTCCAGCGTAGTGCCGCAACCGCCCAAAATCATTGAGAGTCCCAGCTTATACTGGTCTTTTTTTACCTGGTTAAAATGACATTCTACCAGTTTTTTTACCAGTTCATCTTTACCAACCGTGTTCAGGCTTTTAACGGCAGGAATGTTTAATGAATGTTCCAGCGCATATTGCATTGTTACAAATCCATTGAACTCCCGGTTATAATTTTCAGGTGCATAACCCTGGTAGCTAACCGGAACATCCGTCATTACTGTTTTGGGTGTTAACATTCCTTCATCCATTGCAATAGCATAAAGCAAAGGTTTTAGTGTGCTGCCTGGTTGGCGAATGGCAGCCGCGCCATTTACCTGCCCGCCATCGAGTGTATCGTCAAAATCACCCGAACCAATATAACTGGTAACCTTATGCGTTTTATTATCGATCACCACAACGGCTGCATTTTTTATTTGCATCAATCGCAGGTTACGGACATAATCCTTTACCAGTTTTTCAATTTTTAACTGGTTATTTAAATTGATGTTTGTTTTAATGAGTGGTGTAAAAGATGCTTTTTTCAATTTGTAAGATAAGTGGGGAAGATAACGGGGCATTTCTCCACGTTTAGCCAGCAGCGGCTCATTCAAAGCATCCTCAATCTCTTTTTTGGTAAAAACTTTATCTGTTGCAAATTTTTGAAGCCAGCGATTTCTTTCCCGGGTTATCAGTTCATTATTTTTTCCCATCACCAGCGAAGATGGCCGGTTAGGTATAATGGATAATGCAGTGATCTCGGCCAGGGAAAGATGATCCGGGCTTTTATTAAAATATAAAAAAGCGGCAGTTTTCACTCCTTCAATATTTCCACCGTAGGGCAGGCGATTCAGGTAT
>CAMPGG010000372.1 GCA_946885335.1 uncultured Chitinophagaceae bacterium | reverse complement strand
ACACCCGATCACTGGCACCAGCAAATTTCCATCGATGCCATGAAGGCCGGCAAACATGTGTATTGCGAAAAACCTATGGTACATTCTATTGGTGAAGGACCTGCTGTAATAAAAGCGCAGAAGGAAACAGGCAAGGTTTTCCAGGTGGGCAGCCAGGGTGTTTCTTCTTTGGGAAATGAAAAAGCAAAAGAGTTATTGAAAGATGGTGCCATTGGTGAATTGAATTATGCGGAAGGATTCTGGGCAAGACATTCACCGATTGGGGCCTGGCAATATTTAATTCCGGAGGATGCATCGCCGGCTACCGTTGATTGGGAAACTTTCATCAGCAATACAACCAAAAGACCATTTGATGCAACCCGTTTTTTCCGTTGGAGAAATTACAGGGATTATGGAACGGGTATGTCGGGCGATTTGTTTGTACACCTGTTTTCCAGTCTCCATTTTATTACTGATTCATTTGGTCCCAATAAAGTATATGCTTCGGGTGGATTGCGTTACTGGAAAGATGGCCGCGAAGTTCCCGATGTTTTGTTAGGTACATTCGATTACCCGCAGGCACAGGCGCATCCGGCATTCAATCTTTCTTTGCGTTGTAATTTTGTAGATGGTACCAGCGGCACCACTTATTTAAAATTGGTGGGCAGTGAAGGTTCCATGGATGTTACCTGGGATGATGTTACATTGAAAAGAAATAAGTCCGTGGCCAGCGACGATCCTTTTTATATTGAACAAATGAAAAAAGCGGGTAAACCCGTCAGCGATCGTAAGCGTATTTTACCACCGCAGGAGTATACCTTTGCAGCAGAAAAAGGATATATGGGCGGGCCCTATGATCATTTTGTAAACTTCTTTAATGCCATTCGCAACAATGGAAAAGTTACGGAAGATGCAGTATTTGGTTATCGTGCCGCGGCACCCGCTTTATTATGTAATGACAGTTATAACCAGGATTCTTCTATTTTATGGAACCCTGAAAAAATGCAAATCGTAAAAAAATAAAAACATGATCAAACAATTAACCCGTTTCGCTGCTTTAGCATTCATCGTACCCATGATGATTTCCTGTGAAAGCACTTCCAGTTCTCAAATTGCTGAAGATGATTCAACTTTATATAAAATGGTAAATGAAGATACACAATGGGTAAGCCTGTTCGATGGACAAACCCTCAATGGCTGGCATGGTTACAATAAATCGGACTCTGTTGTTACCAACTGGATCATAGAAGACAGTGCACTGGTTTGCCTGGGCGCTGCCGAATGGGATACCGGTGGCGATTTAGTGAGCGATAAAGAGTTTGGTAATTTTGAACTGGAATGGGATTGGAAAATAGAAAAAGGTGGAAACAGCGGCCTGATGTATCACGTGGTTGAAGATCCAAAGTACAAAGGCCCTTATGAAACAGGTCCTGAATACCAGATGATCGATGATGCGGGCTGGCCAGGGAAACTGGAAGACTGGCAAAAGACGGGTGCTGATTATGCGATGAATGTTGCCAACGATAAAAAGAAAGTTAATCCAATTGGCGAATGGAATAACAGTCGCATCGTTTTTAATGAAGGACATGTGGAGCATTGGTTGAATGGCGAAAAAATAGTTGAATTCCAGGCCTGGACCGATGAATGGAACAAAGAAAAAACAACCGGCAAGTGGAAAGATTTTCCGGATTATGGAAGTGCAAAATCAGGTAAGATCGCTTTACAGGATCATGGTAATAAAGCTTATTTTAAAAACATCAGGATTAAAGAACTGTAGATAATGAAAAATTAAAAAAGAAAAATGCAAAATCCCGCGGTGAGCGGGATTTTTTTTGTTTGATAAGCAAGCTGGTATTTCGGTTATACATGGTATTTAGGTTGAATGCTGATTTCTCCAGCATTGAAATTGTAGCGCAGTTAAAATTTGATTTCACATGCCGCACCTTTCGCTTTCAATAAGGTACATATGAAGGAATGCTCCCCTAATTTGCTTAAATTGAATACAAGCTAAACCGATCATTCAAAATGAATAATAAATTACCGGCACTTTCATATGCTGATGCAAAAGATACTTACGAAACTTTACACTTGTGGACACAGATCGCAGGAAAGATCAAGGTGGCCAAACTACCCTGGATCAATCACTCCTGGCATGTTACGCTGATCGTAACACCAACAGGATTAACTACTGCGCATATCCCTGCTGGTGAGCGGCATTTTGAAATCAGTTTTGATTTTTGCCAGCACAAGCTGTTGATCGTTACAAGAGATGGAGACCGTCGCCAGTTTCAACTGGAGCCTATGCCGGTAGCCATTTTTTATCAGCGGGTAATGGAAAATTTAAAGGAGCTGGGCATTGATGTCAGCATTCATATGCTTCCCAATGAGTTGGAAAATGCCATTCCATTTGATAAAGATTTCGAACATGCAAGTTACAACCCGCAACATGCAGAGGCATTGCATAAAGCGCTGCTTTTTTCGCAGGATGTAATGACCCGTTTTCGAGCCGGGTTTATTGGTAAATGCAGCCCCGTTCATTTTTTCTGGGGAAGTTTTGATTTGGCGGTATCGCGGTTTTCAGGAAGAAAGGCGCCACTGCACCCGGGTGGTATTCCCAATTTGCCGGACAGGGTGGCGCAGGAAGCATACAGTCATGAAGTGTGCAGTGCCGGTTTTTGGCCTGGAAATGAAATGGTTCCTTTTGCAGCCTATTATGTTTATATCTACCCCGAACCGGCCGGGTATAACGAGGTTGTCATTCGTCCCGCAGAAGCATATTACGACCAGCAATTAAGAGAGTTCCTGCTGCCATACGAAGCAGTAAGGTTATCCTCAGATCCCGAAAAAATGTTGATGGATTTTATTGAAAGCAGTTATGAAGCAGCAGCCAACCTGGCAAATTGGGAGAGAGGTGAGTTGGAGAGGTGAGTGAATGATCATGTAAATAATAGACGAACATCATTGGTACTGATGCCTGCTCTTCCAATTCCCCTACCAGTCATACCGATTTAGTTTTCTTCTGCAAGGCAAATAATTATTTTTCCAAAAATTATAGATATGAAACTTTTGCGATTCTCATTGATTATGGTTTGCCTGCTTACCCTTCAAAAAATTTCAACTGCCCAACAAGCACCCATTCAAAAACAAAAATTTCATTTTGGTAATGGTGTGCAGGATACCGCTGCCGGTTATGCGCAGGCTGTTAAAGTGGATAACATCATTTATATTTCGGGAACTGTTGCCCGTGATATTACGCCCGGGGGTATCAAACAGCTATACACCACGCTTGAAAAAACACTGGCTCATTATGGTGCCGGATCTCAACACGTGGTTAAAGAGAACCTGTATACCACCGATATTGAAGCCATGAAAAGTCATAATGAAATCCGAAAAGTTTTTTATAAAAATGATTTTCCCGCTGCCACCTGGGTGCAGATCA
>CAMPGG010000371.1 GCA_946885335.1 uncultured Chitinophagaceae bacterium | reverse complement strand
CAGGAAAAAAATAAAGGCGTAAGTACCGGATCAAATTGGATTGATGGAAACACACCTCTCATAGAATCATATTCGCCTGTTGATGGAAAATTAATCGGATCGGTCAGCACTTGCACCAAAGAAAATTATGATAAAGTAATAGAAACAGCCAGCGCTGCATTTTTAGTATGGCGAAATATGCCGGCACCGGCCCGTGGTGAAATTGTGCGCCAGGTTGGCGAAGCATTGCGTAAAAATAAAGAAGCGTTAGGCAAACTGGTTTCTTATGAAATGGGCAAAAGCTTACAGGAAGGTTATGGCGAAGTGCAGGAGATGATTGATATCTGTGATTTTGCGGTTGGTTTGTCACGCCAGTTACATGGACTTACCATGCATAGTGAAAGACCAGGCCACAGGATGTATGAACAATGGCACCCGCTTGGTATTGTGGCCATCATCAGTGCATTTAATTTCCCGGTTGCTGTATGGAGTTGGAACAGTATGCTGGCCTGGGTTTGTGGTAATGTAACGGTGTGGAAAGCATCTGAAAAAGCACCGCTTTGTGCTATTGCCTGTCAAAATATTGTGAACGAGGTTTTTCAAAAAAATAATGTTCCTGAAGGCGTTTCCTGTATCATAACCGGTGGCCGGGAAGTGGGCGAATGGATGTCAAACGATCCAAGGATACCTTTGGTTTCAGCAACAGGATCTACCCGTATGGGTAAGGCTGTTGGTGCTGCAGTTGGTGCACGATTAGGAAGATCATTATTGGAATTAGGCGGTAACAATGCGATCATTATTTCTAAAGATGCAGATTTGGATATGGCCATATTAGGTTCTGTATTCGGTGCTGTTGGTACAGCCGGTCAGCGTTGTACTTCTACCCGGCGACTGATTATACATGAAGATGTTTATGAACAGGTTAAAAACAAACTGGTATCTGCATATAAGCAATTAAAAATTGGTGATCCTTTAGATGAAAAAAATCATGTTGGTCCATTGATCGATAAGGATGCAGTTAAAATGTACCAGGATGCAATAGAAAAATGCAAATCGCAAGGTGGAAAATTTGTAGTTGAAGGTGGTGTAATAGCAGGAAATGGTTTTGAGAGTGGTTGTTATGTAAAACCAGCCATTGCAGAAGTAAATCCTGCTGACCCGATTGTACATACAGAAACCTTTGCTCCTATTCTTTATATCATGAAATATAAAACCCTGGATGATGCAATTGCCATTCAAAATGGTGTTCCCCAGGGGTTGTCCTCATCAATCATGACTTTAAACTTACGGGAAGCCGAGAAATTTCTTTCCCAATCTGGGAGTGACTGTGGAATTGCCAATGTAAACATCGGAACTTCCGGTGCTGAAATTGGTGGCGCTTTTGGAGGTGAAAAAGAGACCGGAGGGGGAAGAGAGAGTGGTTCTGATGCCTGGAAGGCCTATATGCGCCGGCAGACAAATACAATTAATTACGGTGATACCCTTCCGTTAGCTCAAGGCATAAAATTTGATATCTGAAAAAATGTTAAAGTAATTGACGAGACATTTTATTAGATAACTTAAAATCGGAAACATGAAAAGACTAGCATTAACAATTGTGCTACTCAGTACTATTATTTATTCAGAAGCCCAAACAAGAGTAGCAATTCTTGGCGGCGTACATTCTTCCAGAGTTAATACAAAAGACCCATTCCCCAAAGATAGCTATGATGGCCGCACTGGTATCCATGCGGGTTTATTATTGGATGTACCTTTTTCAGAAAAATTCTCATTCCAGCCTTCACTACAATTTGTAAATAAAGGATGGACTACAGAGGAAGTTAACACATTTACCCCTGAAGAGCAAAATGTGAACTACTTAGATTTACCATTGAATTTTGTATTTAAAGCACCTTTGGGTTCTGGCAATACAAAATTTCTTTTAGGTGCCGGTCCTTACGTTTCAGCGAGGATTTCAGGTAACGAAGTTAAAAATGGTGTTGAAAATGATGATTTAGACATTGGTGATGGTGTTGGCCAGTACAAAGGATTTGATTACGGATTTAATGCTTTGGCAGGATTTGAATTCGGTCGTGTTTTTGTAACTGCTAACTATTCACAGGGTTTGAACGATTTTTATCGCCCCTCTGGTTATGATGGAGATTACAAACATCGCGTTCTTGGTGGTACTATTGGATTCTTCCTTAACCGCGGCGCTCCAAAAGATTCTGATAAAGATGGTGTAATCGACAAAGAAGATGAGTGTCCTGATGAACCTGGAACTGCCTTAACAAAAGGTTGTCCTGACAGAGATGGTGATGGTATTGCAGATAAAGATGATAAATGTCCTGACCAGGCTGGTACAGCAAAATATGAAGGTTGCCCAATTCCTGATTCTGACAATGATGGCGTAAACGATGAAATGGATAAATGTCCTGATGTTCCGGGTATTGCAAAATACGAAGGTTGCCCAATTCCTGATTCTGATGGTGATGGTGTAAACGATGAAGAAGACAAATGTCCTTCAGTTGCTGGTTTAGCTCGTTACGACGGTTGTCCGATTCCGGATACTGATAATGACGGTATCAATGATGAAGAAGATAAATGTCCAAGTCTTGCAGGAACTGCAGCTAATAACGGTTGTCCTGAAGTAAGTCCTAAACTGGGCGAAAGGGTAACAAGTTCAGCTCGCAGGGTAACATTTACCAATAATACCGGTACTACTTTAACTTCTGCTTCTCAAAGAGCATTGGATGAAGTTGTAGGTATTATGAACGAAAATCCTGATTTACGTTTAACAGTAAATGCTCACACCGTTTCTGGTGGAGATGAAGATGCAAACATGCAAAATACACAAGCTCGTGCCGATGCTGTTAAAGCATACCTGGTAGAAAAAGGTATTTCTGCAGATCGCATTACAACCCAGGGATTTGGTTCATCACAACCAATTGCCAGCGGTACATCTTCAAGAAACAGAAGAGTTGAATTAACACTGGGATACCAGTAATTAAGATGTTTTTATTCGTACTACAAAACAGCTCCCTTTTGGGGGCTGTTTTCGTTTACCATTATTAAATCAGATTTGATTTGATTTTATAAAATAAAAGTCCAATTTTTACGCTTTATAAGATCAATCCTTTAAAAACCAACTGCATCCATGAAAAACTGCCTGTTTTTTCTCATCATCTCCTTTTTTTTAAATTATTCTGCATTTTCCCAGGCTCGTATAGCATTGGTTGGGGGTATTCACACTTCCTCAGTTATTGAAAAAAATAATGTTCCCGGTTTCGATGAATTCAAAAAGGGTTACTCAAACCGCACCGGTGGTCATTTTGGAGTTATTGCAGATCTCCCGATTAACGGATCTCATCGATTCTCCTTTCAACCGGGAGTGATCTTTCATAATAAAGGCAGAAAATATTTTAATATTGATACAAGCACCTCGCCTGTTCTATCCCTTACC
>CAMPGG010000370.1 GCA_946885335.1 uncultured Chitinophagaceae bacterium | reverse complement strand
GTATGTCGTAAAACACCATCCAGTGTAAACGAAAAATAACGGCAATCATCTGCATCAGCGAATTGCGCCTCGAGCAATTTATTGCCTTGCTGAAAAAACAAAACTTTTCCTTTATAACTGCATGGTTCGGGTTTTACTTCTTTAGAATCAATAAAGTCAATCAGCCGGTGTATAGCCGCAGCATTTGTTGTTGCCACTGTTTTTGAAACAGCACCAGGATCAGGAATAGCGTATTCAATTACCACACTGTCAGTTTCCGCAATAGCATTTACCGTGGGGCTGGTGCAGGAAGTAAAAAGAATGAGTACAATAAAAATTACGATTCCAATTTGCATAACTAAATTTTTTGAGCAGATGTTGCATGTTTCCTGTAAAAATAAACTATTGACAATGCAGTAGATAATCCTCCGATAATAGCCGACCACAAAACAAGGGATGTATAGAAATTGAGCCAGTTTATTTGCAGGTTAAAAATGGTTTTTGAAAGTAACACCGTTACACTGGCCAGGTAACCAAAAGCGTCGGCAACATAAATGATAAATCCTACGGTGCCTGCAAATTTAAATGTTGCCAACATCCGGTCGAACAAAAGTGAATTGTAAGGAATGTAGGTCATGTATAAACCGAGGCCGACCAATGTCATCCAGTTGAACATACTGACAATCCCCTGCAGGAATAATAAAGTAACAATACCTGATAAAACAAATCCCAGCAACATGATCCAATGAGAAATAATAAAAGCTCTGAAATTATTTTTGATAATAACCATGGTTGCAATCATGGCAAGGATAGCCAAAGAAATGAGTGTTTCGGTTTTGGCAAAAACGTTTGCCTCAAATACAATTCCTGATTCCCTCCACATATCGGCCATAAAACCATCTCTTACTTCGCGAAGCATAGTGGCAAGGATATAGATAACCACCAATAAAATGACGCCTGGCAAAAATGCGCCAATAAATTTCTTTCTTTCATTTGCGTTCATGGGTAACCGTTCGGTCCTGTGCGCAATGTCTTCGGGACCCGGTGGTGGAATTTTTTCCAGCAGGTAAATAAAAAATAATAGTGGAACAAAAAATACCAGGCCGGTAACAAACGGCATCCAGTATTCACTGACGCCCCAATTATTCATTACATACAAAGCGGTTGATTTTGAAATACCGCCGGCAAAAATGAAACTGACCGCTAAGGCTGCCCCAATAAAATCAGTGGCACGCCGGCCCTCCACATAACTGAATAAAACACCCCAGAGCATTCCTAAGGGAAAGCCGTTGAAAACCAGTACCCAAAAATTATATGGTGCGGGAATTATCGCAAAAGCCAGCCAGGCAATCCACGAAATAAATACCAATATAAAAATCAATTTACCGCGACCATGACGTTGTAGCTCACTGATAAATTTAATGCCGTAAAACTTACTCAGCATATAACCCAGCACCTGGGTGATGACCAACACAATTTTAAAATCCAACCCCCACAAAGTATAACCCGAATAGGAAGCCACATTAAATGCTTTGCGAAAAGCAAAAATGCAGGTGTATGCTGCAAAACAAACAATGGCGGCAAAGACCGCTTCCTTTTTTATGCTGCTAAAAGAGAAATAAATTGGAGTAGATGACAAGCAATTAATTTGGATTCAATATATTAAAATAAATCAGGTTTGAATGATTTCTATAATACTATCACTATTTCATTGACTAAACACCCTTTCGCAGCATCTCTGCATATTCATTGGGCAAGGGACTGTCTTCAACAGCTTTTGCAGCTTTTTCAACATCATATTCAAAGCGAATAAAATCAACCTTTACTACATCTTTTTTGGTTATGCTGCTTTCAGCATCAATGGTTAATATCACATAGCAACCCAGTGGATTGCCATCTTTAGGTTTGCCCACGGATCCAATGTTTATGGCATGCCGGTAATGAGGATTTTCAACTTCGCCTGTTGGTAAAACTCTGTGATAAGGTTTGTGTGTATGGCCAAAACACATGATATCCGCATCGGCCTGTTCCATGATCCTGTAAAGACTTTTTTCATCCCTGTCTTCAAATAAATATTCATTTATTTTTCGTGGGCTTCCATGCACCAGTAATAAATTGAGTTTGTCATTATTCAACTGGAATTCTACTTTAATGTGGGCCGGCAGTGTTCGCAGGTATTTTCTTTCTTCAGGTTTAACGATGGAGTTTGTGAAGCTGATTGAAATTTTTCCCATATCTTTTTCTGGTTCCGTTTTATAGGCGCAACCACATTCATCACTTGCCAAACCAATTCCCTGGTCATAGTTCCCGGCAATGGTTGGTATGCCTCTTCTCCTGATTTCATTGATCACTTCATTGGGCCAGGTATTATATCCAACTAAATCGCCCAGGCAATAAATAGCATCGGGTTTTTGATCTTCTATACTTTTTAAACAAGCCTCTAATGCCGGGAAGTTTGCGTGTATATCGCTAAAGAGTGCAATCCTCATACAGGAAATTTTAAGTGTTTTGCATTTGTGTTTTTAAATAATATTTATTCCTTAACCAAAAGGCTACATTCACCAGTGCAATCAGGGCAGGTACTTCTACCAAAGGACCGATGACACCTGCAAAAGCCTGGCCGCTGTTAATGCCAAACACGCCAATAGCCACGGCAATAGCTAATTCAAAATTATTTCCGGCCGCAGTGAAAGCTATAGAAGCATTGGTTGAATAATCAGCTCCCATTTTTTTACCTATAAAGAAACTAACAACGAACATGATCGCAAAATAGATGACTAATGGAATGGCTATTCTTACAACGTCGAAGGGTATGCGAACAATTAATTCGCCTTTCAGGCTGAACATAATGACAATAGTGAATAATAATGCTATCAGGGTTATGGGTGAAATAAACGGTATGAATTTTTTCTCATACCATTCAATGCCTTTTAAACGGATAAGCCCATAACGGCTAATGACACCCGCTGCAAAGGGGATACCTAAATAGATAGCAACACTTTCAGCAATCTGACCAATAGTAATATCAACTACAGATCCTGTTACCCCAAATAATGGAGGCAAAACGGTAATAAACACATAAGCATATACGCTATAAAGTAGTACCTGGAAAATACTGTTTAAAGCAACCAGCCCTGCAGCATATTCCCTGCTGCCACCTGCCAATTCGTTCCACACAATGACCATTGCAATACATCTTGCCAAACCTATCAGGATTAATCCGACCATATATTCAGGATAACCATGTAAAAAAACAATAGCCAGGATGAACATCAGGATTGGTCCTATGATCCAGTTGAGCAATAAAGAAACACCCAGAACTTTTGTATTCCTGAAAACTTCTTTTAGTTTATCATACTTAACTTTTGCAAATGGCGGATACATCATCAGTATTAAACCTATAGCCAAAGGAATATTGGTGGTACCTGAGGAAAATGAATTGATAAAAGA
>CAMPGG010000369.1 GCA_946885335.1 uncultured Chitinophagaceae bacterium | reverse complement strand
ATGCATGTAACACTGGGATTAAGTCTTGCACTGGTTTTTCAATTGGCTCACGTAGTAGAACATGCGAATTTTGAAGTGGTAACTGACGATCCTAAAAAAATTGAGAATGAATGGGCTATACACCAGGTTTTAACCACTGCCAATTTTGCACCAAAAAATCACTTTGTAAACTGGTATGTTGGTGGATTAAATTTTCAAATAGAACATCATCTTTTTCCACGCATAAGCCATGTACATTATCCTGCCATCAGTCCACTGGTTAAAAAGGTTTGTCTTGAACATAATATCATGTACAATCAATTTCCAACGATGTGGGAAGCTATTCAATCACATTTTAAGATGATGAAAGAACTTGGTCGTAAGCCAGAAATCAGTACTTCAGTAGCGGCCTGAGCCGGAATTATTTAGGTTTGTATTTTGCTTCATCCAGGATAGTGCGGGGCGAAGTTTTCATGATATCTCCAACTGATTTTTCCGGGTTATTTTCTGCATATTTTTGTATGATCTGCCAGCCAACCCATTGACCAATATTTCCAGGAGATGCCTGCGGCATATTTTGTGTAAAAGGCGATTCGCCAATATATGTTTGAATAACTACCGGGTCAATAGAATAAAGGTTTTCATTTTGAATGATATAATTCCAGATCAAACCTTCATTTTCAACTACCCATTCCTGTTGGCTTTGAGTATATCCTGTTTTTAAAGAGTCAGGTGTATTGGGCATAAAATGGTCAATAAGAAATAACCTTTTCCCGTTTTCTATAATTTGCTCAATTAACGGGCGACCGGTACTTTGATCAGGAAATAAATCTTCACTTACAATTTTCATACTGTTGACAGGAATATATTCAGGCGTAAATCGCCGGGATATGTAAGATGGATACAGTTGTTGTGCCTCCATGGATTTATAACCGGAAAAATTGCCTCCCGCATATTGATGAAGACCAATAGCAATATAATCATTCGTTAATGCAATACCTGGTGCATCAAGTGTTCCGATAAATGTAATTACACCAGGAATCTTATATTCGGGAAAATAATGTTTTACAAAGCGAAAATTTTCTTCCAGTTGTTTTTCAACACCGCTCATATCCTTGTACATTATTTGCAGCGTATCATTAAGAGTATGGTAACTGCTTAAGAACGATTTCACAATTTCATGGGTGGCATTACTGCTGTCATTCAGGTTAAGTTGTAAAATCCCCATCATGAAATCTTTATAAAATAAGGGAAATGCTTCATGGGTTTTTTGGAGTCCGGCAATTATATTATTTGTATCTATCCGGAAAAAAGATTGTTCAAATCTTTCAATGTTTATATCGACTTCAATCTGGGAAACATCAGGAATGTTTTTACCATTTTTACAACTAACAAAAAATAGTAAAACAAGAACAATGTATAATCTACCCATGAAAATTTAATTTTATGCAAAATAAGATGATAGAACGCAGATTCTAACATTGATATTTTAATTAAATGCTTCGTTCCCTATATTTATGATTTCTTTCAATCCCTTAACTTCAATCCATAATTTTTTAAAAATGGCAGATACAAAGACTTTTCTACAGGCAATTGAAAAAGGTTATTCATTTAAGGGAGAATCTGTAAGAATAGGCGTTGGCATGCTGGATGGTGAAGCTGTTGAAGGAGCGGCGGTTAACCTGCCTTTAAAAACAATGAACAGGCATGGTTTGGTGGCTGGTGCTACCGGAACAGGTAAAACCAAGACCTTGCAGATTTTGAGTGAAGTTTTAAGTGATGCCAGTGTGCCCGTTTTGATCATGGATATTAAGGGTGACTTAAGTGGTATTGCGGCATCGGGTGAAATCAATGAAAAGATCCTTGATCGCAGTAAAAAAATTGGAATTAATTATACCCCCGCAGCATACCCGGTTGAATTACTTACGTTGAGCGAAGAAAAAGGTGTGCGTTTAAGGGCAACCGTTAGTGAATTCGGCCCGGTGCTGTTATCCAAAATTCTTGCGCTGAATGATACGCAAGGTGGCCTGGTTTCAATGATATTTAAATATTGCGATGATCATAAACTGCCTTTACTCGATTTGAAAGATTTTATTAAAGTGCTTCAATATATCAGTGATGAAGGGAAACAGGAGATGGAAAAAAGTTATGGCAGAATTTCAACTTCTTCCACCGGTACTATTTTGCGTAAGGTGATCGAACTTCAGCAGCAAGGTGCTGATCTTTTCTTTGGCGAAATAAGTTTTGATGTTGATGATTTAATGCGCATCAGCAATGATGGAAGAGGAATGGTCTCTGTTGTAAGAGTTACAGACCTGCAGGACAGGCCAAAGCTTTTCTCAACGTTTATGTTGCAACTTTTAGCAGAATTATATGCCATTTCCCCTGAAGAAGGTGACCTGGACAAACCGAAACTGGTCATTTTCATTGATGAAGCACACCTTATTTTCCAGGAAGCAAGCAGTGCCTTATTACAACAGATAGAAACCATCATCAAATTGATTCGTTCAAAAGGAATTGGTATTTTCTTTTGTACACAAAACCCAACAGATGTTCCTGCGGCTGTGTTATCTCAACTAGGATTGAAAATTCAACATTCATTAAGGGCGTTTACTGCAGCTGACCGTAAAGCCATTAAACAAACTGCAGAGAATTATCCTGAAACCGAATTTTATAAAACAGAAGATCTGATCACTCATTTAGGTGTTGGTGAAGCTATGATAACCATGTTAAATGAAAAGGGGATTCCAACGCCATTAGTGCATACTATGCTGGTTGCTCCCCGAAGCAGAATGGATATTTTATCACCATCTGAAATAGATGAATTAGTAAAACGATCAAAACTGGTAGATAAATACAATAATGAAGTTGATAGTAAAAGTGCACACGAAATACTTACTGAGAAATTGGAATTAGCTGCGGATAATGAACAGGAAGAAAAAGATAAAAGGACTACTAGAAAAGCTCCTGCAGAAAAAGGTTTTTTTGATAATCCAACGGTAAAGCAGGTTGGTCGTACGGCTGCAAGTATTATCACCCGGTCATTACTTGGCGTATTAGGATTAGGTGGTACAACAAGAAGAAGAAGGAAAAGTATTTTCTAAAAATCTTCATTTTATCCATTGGATCTTTCCATCGGGTAATATTTCAATTTTATTTTCAGCCTGGAGAAAATTAATCACTTCCCAGGCTTTTTCTTTTTTAATATCATTTAACTGTCCCAGGAATAATTTGTGATGTAAAGGACCCTTATTCAACAACAATTTTATTTTTTGATGTATTGATTCAAACTCGGGTCTGTTTATGGCAGTTTGTTTTTTATCCAAACAGTTATTGCAAATACCGCAGTCTTTTATTCCAACATCGCCAAAATATTTTCCAATGATCACACTTCTGCATTGGGTTTTATCATTAACATATTGAATGATCGCATTTAACCTGTTTATATATTTTTC
>CAMPGG010000368.1 GCA_946885335.1 uncultured Chitinophagaceae bacterium | reverse complement strand
ATTGGTTCATACAATGTATTAGCTGCGGAATTGAGTAAATCAATAAATGCTTTGCGATCTGCTTTTATTTGATCCACACATTGCTGCCAGTCATTTTCAGAGGCAGGATAATTTTCTTTTGGCCAGTAATCATCCGGCCATTTTAAATGCGCATAATCTGCATTGCGTGAAAAATCAAGGATATCAAACTGTGCTATCCTTAAGTGTTCTGCCAGTTGCCAGATGCTGTATGGAAGGTCAGCCGGTCTTTCACCCAAAATTTCAAAGGGAATATCATTTAATGCATCATCCAGCGTGACATGCGCATTTCCTTTAATCAATAAATCTTCAAGATGACTGACCAGTAATTCTTCCTGCGCTTTGATGGATTGCATAACACGAGAATTTTAAAGAGATAAACTAACTATTAAATTCCGCTATTTTTTCTTGCCAAATAATAAATAATCCAGAGAATATCTTCCACTACCAAAAATAAAGATCACAAAACACAATAACCAGTAAACAAAAGGCAGTTGTATCATTACAAATTGATCCTTTATATGCACCACAAAAAGCACTACAATCATCACAACCAGGATAGGGATAACCGTTAGCCTGGTAAGGAATCCAATTGCTACAAAAAAGCCGCAAAACAATTCTGCGAAAATCACCAATATCAATGAGAGTTCAGTACCAATACCAATCGGATCGCCCATCATAGAAAGCATTTGCTTATATGCACTGATTTTGAGATAACCAACATACATAAACATGCCCCCAAATATTAATCGCAATAACAGGATGCCAAGTTCAGTATGCAAGGAGCGGTAATTGATAAACAGATTTTTCATATGTTGAATTAATGATTATTTTATGCTTACATGTATTTCATGGGATCATATCCAAGCAATCTTCGCCATAATGCAATTTGGCCAATGCAATTTGCTTCGCGGTAGGTAATAAAGGTGACGAGGTCATAAATTTTCATTTTCATTTCCGGCATCATATCGAATTCGCTATCCAGTTTTTGATCGGTTACATGCATAAAAGCATTCCTGAGTTCAGGCGTGATCCGATCCCAGTCCTTTTTAAATTGATCTAATTGTGGGTAAACAATGTTATCCTTTATACCCTGGTTATTATCAAAAAGCCCATGTGCCTCCTGCTTTTGATCGATGCCTAATAAATTAGCCATTTCAAATCTTTGTTGAACCAGGCTACCGGCAAGCCATGCAATGTGGTTTGCTTTTGTTTGCAGCCGGTTATGTGCATCGTTATCCGAAATGCCATCTAATACATTGTGAAAATATTTCGTATGCATATCAAATAACACTACGAGGGAAAACATACGGCTGCTTGATGTATTTGTTTCCATGATTGAAAATTTATGATACAAATTTACCAATACCAGGTTGCTTATTCATGGTGTAAAAGCGTCAAACAAGGGTATATATGCGCAATGTATTTTAATATAGCTTGATTGCGTGGTCCGCATTCCCCGAATAAACGAAGGCATACCAATTGCAGGTTAAGCAATTTGACCCAATATTGAATGACTGTATATCAATTTCAATTATTAAGTATTTAAAGGAAGTATTATGAATAAAGGCGGACCCATAATTGTGATTGAGGACGATATTGACGACCAGGAAATTTTAAGTGAAGTTTTTAAAGAGCTGAAATATCCCAACCCGATTTTATTTTTTGATAATGGTGAAGTTGCGCTTGAACATTTAACAGCTACAAATATTCAACCCTTCCTGATTTTATCGGATATCAATTTGCCTAAATTAGATGGATTTAAACTGAGGGATCAGATACACAATAATGCACAACTTAATTTAAAATGCATTCCCTATTTGTTTTTTACAACATCCACTGACCAAAGAAGCATGATTGATGCTTATTCAAGATCGATCCAGGGATTCTTTATAAAACCTGTTACTTACGAAGACCTGTTAAGAGTCATGAGGAATATTATTGAATACTGGAAAGATTGTCAATCACCCAATATGATGGAATCATAAGCTTTTCAGCTTTCTTTGCTGATACGTTCAATCATACCATTAAAAATGAAACCGTGAAATGGCAGAACGGAATACCAGTAAAGTCTTCCCCACAATCCCAATGGCCTGAAAGTGGCGGTTTGTTGCAGCATGTTATTTTCGTTAATAGTGAATTCAAGCCAGGCTTCTCCGGGCAATTTCATTTCAGCATACAGCAATAATCTTTTTTGTTCCCTGCTTGCCAATAACACACGCCAGAAATCCAATGTATCTCCGGCGCTGATTTTTGTGGGACTTTTTCTCCCCCTTCTCAGTCCAACACCTCCCACCATTTTGTCAAGCAAACCTCTTACTGACCAAAGCCAGTTGCCGTAATACCAACCAGTATTTCCACCAATGCTCCAAATCCTGTTTAACACTATTTCAGGGTTTTTAATTTTCCTGGTACGCACATCTTTAAAGCAACCTTTTACCGGCACTTCAATATGTTTGCTGATTCCTTTATTTAAAATGTTACTGGTCAGCGCATCTTTCCAACTGCTTACAACTTCGTTTTGTTCAATTTTATCAAAAGCCATGGCAATGGCCTTTTTATAATTGAAAAGCTCAATTCCTAATAATGTTGCCAATTGATTGGGTTTGCAGATAACTTCAACCTTCATACTGTCAACCAGGTTTGTTGCCAGTTTATAAGATGTTGAAGTAACAAAATAAAGCCAGTAAGAAGAAAGTTTAGGTGTCATCACGGGGACAACAAAAATGAATCGTTTCAATCCTCTCACTTCAGCAAACTGCAATAACATTTGTTTATAGGTAAGAATATCAGGACCTCCTATGTCATAATTATTATTATAAGTCTCCTTGCAAAATAACACTCCCGATAAAAATTCAATAACGTTTCTTACGGCTATAGGTTGACAGGATGTATTCAACCATTTGGGAGCAATCATGACGGGCAATTTTTCAACCAGGTCGCGGATAATTTCAAATGATGCACTACCGGACCCGACAATGATGCCGGCTCTTAAAGTTGTTAATGGAATATTTGAACCAGATAATATTTTTTCAACCTGCTGCCTGCTGCGCAAATGTTTGGAAAGCTGCGCTTCGTTTACAATACCGCTTAAATAAATAATTTGCTTTGCCTTGGTCCGATGAATAGCCTGTACAAAATTTTCTGCAGATTTGATTTCCAGGCTTGAAAAATCACCCGTGGTAACCGACATGGAATGAATCAAATAATAGGCGGCATCTATGTCGTCCGGAATTCGATCCAGTGTATCTTCCTGTAAAAAATCTACTTCAATCACACGCAGTTTATCAGTAGTGTAATTACCCAGGTTAAAACGGTTTTTATCACGTACAGAACATACCAGTTCATATCCCTTATCGAGCAAAACCGGGATCAGCCTCTGCGCTATATAACCTGTTGCACCTGTGAGAAGTATTTTCAT
>CAMPGG010000367.1 GCA_946885335.1 uncultured Chitinophagaceae bacterium | reverse complement strand
GCGCAGCTCATTTTTTCTGCTGCTTCATAAAAAGGAAAAAAATAAGGATCGGATAAATTTTTTCCGTTGATGTTGGAACCGATCTCAAGGCCAGGCATTTTCAGTTCATTGACACATCGCCACATTTCTTTAATGGCAAGGTCAATATCCTGCAAGGGTACTGTTCCAATACCGATGAATCGTTTTGGATTTTTGCTTACAGCTTCAGCAATATGATCATTAAAAAATCGGGATGTTTCATGGCCATCATTTGCATTGGCCCAATAATTAAAAAGAACAGGAATAGTAGAAAGCACCTGAACATCCACGTTAGTGCTGTCCATGTCTTTGATCCTTGCATCTTCCCTGAAACAATTTTCTTCCACTTCCCGGAAAAGCTTTTCGCCTTTCATCATACAGGCTTTACAATTGCGGTGTTCAAGGTGAATGAATTCACCATAACCAAACTTCTTCGTCCAGTTTGGCATTTTTTCAGGCATTATATGGGTATGGATATCAATTTTTACCATGCAGAAATTGTCTTTATTTTTTTTCAGGGATATTCATCACCCAACCGCATTTTTTGCAGGTATGCAGTTCTTTGTTGCTGTTAAATCTTTCCATAATCGGTGGCAACTGTTTCACGATGTCTTTTACAAATACAAACTCCTCGTAAAGTTTATTCCCGCAATTTTCACAAAACCACATAAAAGCATCTTTTTCATCCTCTTCATCTTCACGTACTTTTTCAATGACTAAGCCTACCGTATTGGCAGGTCTTTGTGGTGAGTGCGGCGTTTGCGGCGGTAACAGGAACATATCACCTTCATTAATGGGAATTGTTCTCGGCTTGCCATCATCAATGATCTTTAATTCAATATTACCTTCAACCTGGTAGTATAATTCTTCACTTTCATTATAATGATAATCCTTTCGGGCATTTGGCCCGCCAACCACCATTACAATAAAATTTTCAGCATCCTTATAGATACATTGGTTACCAACGGGAGGCTTTAACAGGCTGCGATTTTCATCGATCCATTTTTTTAAATTAAAGGGTGCTGATACAGGCATAGCAAAAGTTTTTAAAATTTTTAAGGCAAGCTTGACAGGTTTTAAAGAAAGATATTTTTTACAGGAAAAACGGCTGTATTAATGGTCGTTTTTCAGTCAATTTATGTTTTTTTCTGAATTAGGGTAGAAATGGTTAGCTGTGCAAATAACGGCCAAAAAATACAACAAATTTGTTTAGGTTTGAGGCCTATGAATTTATCATTAGAAGGGAAAAAAGCACTTGTTTGTGGAAGTTCGCAGGGGATTGGCTTTGCAGTAGCTGAACAACTGGCTTTAATGGGAGCACATTGTACTTTGTTCGCACGAAATAAAAAATCTTTAGAAGAAGCAATTGCACGTTTGGACATTTCTTTAAGACAGCAGCACCAGGTTTTAGTCGCCGATTTTTCTAACCCGGATAATGTTAAACAAGTAGTGAAAGATTGGTCGAAAGAAAACAGTGTACACATACTCGTTAATAATTCTGGTGGCCCTCCATCTGGTCCCATAACTGAAGCAAAGGATATTGATTTCCTGGAAGCATTTAACCAGCATCTTGTTTGCAATCATATTATCACTTTAGCAGTTTTAGATGGAATGAAGGAAGCTGAATTTGGTCGCATCATCAATATCATTTCTACATCTGTAAAAATTCCATTGAAAAACCTGGGCGTTTCAAATACTATTCGTGGAGCAGTTGCTTCATGGGCTAAAACAATGGCGAATGAACTGGGCCAGTATAATATTACCGTGAATAATGTTTTACCCGGTGCTACGAAAACCAATCGTTTAAAAACGATAATTGAAAAGTCAGCTGAAAAAACAAAACAGGCTGAATCGGAATTGGAAGAACAAATGATAAAAGAAATACCGGCCAGGCGATTTGGGGAACCAGAAGAAGTTGCTGCAATGGTTGCATTTCTTGCATCGCCGGCTGCAGCCTATGTAAATGGAACAAGTATACCTGTTGATGGCGGAAGAACCGGTAGTATTTGATTTAACAGCCATCATCATCAAAGTAAACCACCTGCACCATGAACCTTACCGAATATTCAAACATCCAAAATTTTATTGGCGGTGAATTTCATCAGCCATTGTCAGGAAATTACATGGATAATATTGATCCTGCAACCGGTGCTGTTATGGGTACTATACCTGCCAGCAATGAAAAAGATGTTGCAGAAGCGGTAAAGGCAGCAGAGATTGCCTTTCCTGCATGGTCGCTAACGCCGCCGGGTAAACGCTTTGCTATTCTCAATAAATTAGCCGACCTCATTGATGAAAACCTGGAAGAACTTGCCCTGGCAGAAACTACTGATAATGGTAAACCGCTATGGTTAACCCGAACTGTTGATATACCCAGGGCATCAGCCAATTTCCGTTTTTTTGCTTCCGCCGCAATGCATTTTGCATCTGAAAGTCATACCATGGACGGGCGGGCCATTAATTATACGGTAAGACAGCCTCTCGGTATTGTCGGTTGTATATCACCGTGGAACCTGCCATTGTACCTTTTTACATGGAAAATTGCACCGGCATTAGCTGCGGGAAATTGTGTGATTGCCAAACCATCGGAAGTTACACCGGTTACAGCATACCTGCTGGCGCAGTTAAGTATTATAGCCGGATTACCCAATGGTGTATTAAATATTGTACATGGTACAGGTACCATTACGGGTGAAGCCATCGTAAAGCATCCCGCCATCAAAGCTGTTTCATTTACCGGAAGCACAAAGGCGGGTGAACGAATTGCCTCTATTGCCGCGCCCATGTTTAAAAAACTTTCTCTTGAATTAGGAGGAAAAAATCCAACAATTATTTTTGAAGATTGTAATTGGGAAAAGATGATGCAGACTACCATTCAATCATCATTTTCCAACCAGGGACAAATTTGTTTGTGTGGAAGCAGGATTTTGGTGCAGGATACCATCTATGAAAAATTTAAATCAGCATTTGTTGAAAAAGTAGCAGCGCTAACGGTTGGAGATCCTTTGAAAGAAAATTCTAAACAAGGGGCCATTGTAAGCAAAACTCATTTTGATAAAATTATGAGAGGTATTGATACCGCAAAACAGGAAGGTGGAAAAATTTTGGTAGGTGGTAATGCAGTTGCGGGTAAAAGGAGATGCGAGGGAGGATATTTTATTCAACCAACAGTGATCGAAGGATTGGGTCCAGATTGTGAAACCAATAAAACGGAGATTTTTGGTCCTGTTGTAACACTGCAAAAATTTTCAACAGAAGATGAAGCATTGCAATTGGCTAATGCCTGTGATTATGGATTAGCCGCAATTATTTGGACACAAAATATTTCAACAGCAAACAACCTCTCATTGAAATTGCAGGCAGGTATCATTTGGGTTAATACCTGGATGTTGAGAGATCTTCGAACACCTTTTGGTGGAATGAA
>CAMPGG010000366.1 GCA_946885335.1 uncultured Chitinophagaceae bacterium | reverse complement strand
AAAAATTTAAGAACGGAATAATTTATTACAAATGATCAAAAATTATTTTAAGCTGGCCTGGCGAAACCTCAAAAAGAATAAGACTTTTTCAGCCATTAATATATTCGGCCTGTCAGTAGGTTTAACCTGTTGCATGCTGATATCACTTTATATCTATAGTGAACTAAGCTATGACAGCTATCATCAGCATAAGGATCGTATTTTTTTATTAGGTACTGATTTTATAATGGATGGAAAATCGGAGCCCGGTGCAAATACTTCCGCCCCGGTAGGAATGACCATGCATACTGAGTTTCCGGAAATCCAGGACCAGGCCAGGATCATGCGTTTGTTCCAGGATGATAAAACGCTGTTCCAGTACAGGGATATGCAAGGCGAAACAAAAACATTTTATGAAACGAATGGTTTTTTAGCTGATTCAAATATATTCCACATTCTTTCTTACCAGTTTATTGAAGGCAACCCGCAAACAGCTTTGAACACACCGGCTTCAATTGTTATTGAAGAAAAAATTGCAGCAAAACTTTTTGGTGATCAGCAGGCTTTTGGAAAACGAATCCAGATAAGCAGCAGTACGCATGGTGATAACGAATTTGTTGTTTCAGGTGTTTTTAAAAAACATGCGGTACCCTCACATTTGGATGCAAACTTTTTTCTTTCTTTCAGGGGAGGGAACATGGAAAGTTTTATCAATGATGCGGATGCTGGTATGTTAAACAATAATATGTTTTACACTTACCTGTTATTAAAACCGGGAGCAGATGCACAAAACCTGCAGGCAAAATTTCCTGCATTCGTGGAGACACATATGGGAGCCGATTTAAAAACCAGGGGAGATCAACGCAAATATTTTCTAGTTCCTGTGGAAGATATCTACCTGCATTCCGGAATAAAAGATGATTTAATTACGGGCGGCAATAAAAATTCATTATTCGTTTTGGCTTCTGTCGCACTGCTAACCTTATTAATTGCCTGCATCAATTTCATGAATTTGTCTACGGCCAGTTCTTCAAAACGGGCGGCAGAAGTTGGTGTACGGAAAGTATTGGGTGCAGAGCGGTCCTCCCTGCTAAAACAGTTTTTAGGAGAGTCCGTATTAATGGCCATGATATCCATGTTGCTGGCTGTTGTTTTTGTTCAATTCTTGCAGCCTTTGTTCGAATTGGTTGCAGGTAAAAAACTATACGTGGAATCAAGCCAATATATTCTGCTGGTCATTGCATTTTTCGGGCTCTCCATAATTACCGGTTTACTGGCTGGCTTATACCCTGCATTTTACTTATCATCATTCAAGCCCATTAAAGTTCTAAAAGGCAAATTCACCAATTCACTTTCCGTGGTTTCCATTCGCAAAGCCATGGTGGTTTTCCAGTTTGTTATTGCAGTTGTACTCATCATCGCATCGCTGGTAATGGCTTCGCAGATGAAATTCATGCAATCAAAGGAATTGGGATTTAATAAAGATCAGCAAATCGTTATTCCGTTACGTACTGCTACTGCAAAAAACTCAATCCCTGCTTTGAAGAATGAGATTTCAAACTCCTCTTATTTAAGCGGTGCAGGTTCATCCATGTCTTATCCCGGCATTTTTCATCCACAGGATTGGTTGATGTATAAGCAGGGAGAATCGATGAACAGTTCGAAGCAGATTTTTATCAATATGGTTGATGATGATTTTCTTCAAACCCTGGGAGTAGAATTGTTGGCGGGCCGATTATTTTCAGAAAAATTTCCGGCAGATACACTTTCCCGTTTTGTGATCAATGAAGAAGCGGTAAAGCAGTTTGGTTTTGCTTCTGCCGATGATGCGATAGGTAAATGGATGGCATTCGACTGGGAAGGAGAACAAATTCAATTCACCATTATTGGTGTGGTAAAGAATTTTCATTTCAAGGATTTTCATGCAGCAATCGAACCTTTCGCTTTTCGCATGTATAACAACACCGGATTCAATTACCTGGTAACGCATGTAACCGGTGATAACATTAAACCGGCTTTAAGTTTCCTGGAAACGGTATGGAAGAAACTGGTTCCCGGTGAACCATTTGAGTATAGTTTTCTTGACCTTGATTTTCAAAAAAATTATGAAGCCGATAACCGGCAGGCCAGGCTGATCAATTCTTTTACAGCTATTGCTATCATCATTTCCTGTTTGGGTTTATTTGCATTAGCCACTTTCAGCGCCGAACAAAGGACCAAAGAAATAGGCATCCGCAAAGTAATGGGTGCAAGCGTGGTAAGTGTTGTTCGTTTGCTTTCAGGTGATTTTATAAAACTTGTTCTGATAGCTGTTTGTATTGCGGTTCCCCTTGCATGGTACGGCATGGATCAATGGCTGCAGAATTTTTCATATCGGGTAAATATTTCCTGGCAGGTATTTGCATTGACAACCATTGCAACCCTGTTGATTGCATTTATTACCATCAGTTTCCAGGCGATAAAATCAGCCATAGCAAACCCGGTTAAAAATTTAAGAACAGAATAAATCAATGATTATGTGGAGAAATTATTTCAAAGTAGCAGTACGCAATCTTTATCGTTATAAAGGTTTTAGCCTGATCAATATTCTTGGTTTGGCCATTGGTTTAACAGGCTGTTTGCTGATTGGTTTATTTGTGTGGGATGAACAGCAGTATGATCAATTCATAAAAGATGGTAATAATATTTACAGGATATACGCAAAAAATACGGTTGATAACAGCAAAACTATTGCGGTTACGCCACCTGCTTTTGCAACTTACCTGAAAGATAATTACCCGGAAGTTGAACAAACTACAAGGCTGCTTATGTGGAACGGCAAAATGCTGATGGAATATGAAGATGAAAGAGCCTATGAAAACAAAGGGTTTATTGCGGATTCAAATTTCTTTAGTGTATTTCCGTTGAAATTCATAAAAGGTGATCCGAATACAGCATTGGCAGAACCGATGTCTGTAGTGATCACGGAAGATCTTGCTCATAAATATTTTGGAAATACAGATCCGCTTGGCAAAACCATTCAACTGGATAAAACTGACTTTGCCGTTAAAGGAGTATTAGCTGAACTTCCTGAACATTTTCATCTTGATTTCAATTATATCATGCCAATGGCATCAGCAAATTTGCCCGCGGAAAGAATGGAAAAATGGGGATGGCAGCAGTTCTTTACCTATGTTAAGGTTAAGGATGGTACAGACATGCAAAACCTGCGGAATAAATTCACTGAAGTTGCCAGGAAACATACTGAAGAGGATGAGGATGAAGCATTCAAATTTCTTCCCTATTTCCAATCTTTAAAAGATATTCATCTTCATTCATCGCAGTTTGAATATGATAATGCAAAACGGGGTAATGCAACTTATGTAAAAGGGCTTACCATCATCGCCATTTTTGTTTTATTGATTGCCTGCTTCAATTTTATCAACCTGGCTACAGCACGTTCCTTTAGAAGGGCTAAAGAGATAGG
>CAMPGG010000365.1 GCA_946885335.1 uncultured Chitinophagaceae bacterium | reverse complement strand
TTTAATCAAACCTAAACTTTTCAAACCTTAATTTTGCAAGGTTACAAACCGGGTTATCGCGTCTCGTTCATAACGGGAGGAGGAAAGTCCGGACAGCGCAGGACAATGTACCGGTGAACAGCCGGCTTCCCGCCTTGCGGGAAAGAGATAGTGCCACAGAAAATGACCGTCCTTTAAAGGATAAGGGTGAAAATGTGAGGTAAGAGCTCACGGTATTGACAAGTAATTGTTTTTACGGGTAAACCTTGCATGCTGAAATGCCACATAGGCTCCGATTGGAAACAGCTAAACGGTCCGTTTAGTACATGTAAATGTGTCGGGGTGGGTAGGCAGATTGATCCCGGTGAGTAATTGCCGGGACAGATAAATGATAACCACCATGCTTATGCGTGGTACAGAATCCGGCTTACAGGTTTGTAACATTTTTTTATTCTTTCAACACATTTCCCAAATAACCTCCAACTTCCATTAACCAGGCAATGCCAACATGGACCATTAGTCCGCCCATTATGGATCGTGTATTGTAAGCAATGATACCCAGTAATATTCCGCCAAAATAGGAACTGATACATTCCGCCATTGGTTTTCCAAAATGGATGGCGCAATAAAAACAAGCCATCGGCAGAATAGCATTTTTTCCAGCATACTTTACAAATGCCAGAACCAGGAAACCCCTGAAAAAAAGTTCCACAGTCAAAAAATCAATACCATAACTCAATTCAAAAATGCCTGCATAAAACCATTTGTTTGTTAAATCGTCCGGAAAAGGAAGGACCAATTTTAATTTAGGATAAGTGTGTAAGAAATCTGGTTGTGTTGAAACAATGGCAATTGCCGGGACCATGATTAAAATCATCAGCGCATAGGGTTGCCAGTTAAAATTATTTATCGTGAGTCCATAAAATGAATCTTTTGTTTTTCGATATTGCCAGGTTGCAAATAACAGTATCATCACCATCAGTAACAGGGCAGGCCAATACAATACCTGGTTTATGTACAGATCCCAATATGAGTTAATACCCGGATAAATTTTTGGATTTACAGTCATTTTTAATGCAAAAATGGCGGGTGCTGCAAAAAGCAGGATTCGAAAACTAAGATGCTTGAAAATTTTATTTTTACTGGTAATAAAGTATACCAGGTAAGAACCACCAAAACAAAACAGTAATAAAATATACCAACCAATAAATCGGGGAAAAGGAACAGGGAGGTTTAATAGCCATTTCCTTAAACCGAATTCATAATTTAAATAAATGCTTATTGCCGTTAGCAGGCTAACTAAAAGTAAATAGATCTTATCCGTCTCTTTTATCCAGGTTTGGATATATCGGATAATTATCTTCATTTGGCTATATCCTGTTCATTAGCAAATTCCATAAATATACTTTGCTTTACAGATGGCCATTCATCTTGCAGGATACTGAAATAAACGGTATCGCGGAAGCTGCCATCTTCCTGTATCATGTGTTTGCGTAAAATACCTTCCTTAGTTGCCCCGATTTTTGCGATGGCTGTTTGTGATGTTAAGTTTAAACTTCCTGTTTTTAATTCTACCCGAATGCAATTCAATTTTTCAAAGGCATATTGCAGCAATTCAAATTTACATGCCCGGTTTAAACCGGTGCGTTGAAAAACAGGCGAATACCAGGTCCAGCCGATTTCAACGCGACGATGTTCCGGTGAAATATTTCCATACCGGGTGCTGCCGGCTATTTTTCCTGTAGCCACATCATAAATTACAAATGGATATGATTGAAACTTTTCTCGTTCTTCAATAGCTATCTCAATATAATTGCGCAAATCATCTTCCGTATAAATTTTGGTTATTGTGTACTTCCATAATGACTCATCGAAAGCAATGGATTTCAATTCTTCAAAATGTTCTTTTTGCAGGGGTATTAACCTGGCTTTTTTATTTTGCAGAATAACGGGCATTGAAAACAACTGTTGCATATCATAATTTATGATCAAATTTAATATGGTATTTTCTAAACAGGCAAAAAGCAATTATAAATATTGGTTTCTTTGCCTGATGAATAAAAGGGAGTTATTTTTATTAGGGTCGATTTTCATTTTAACGGCATGTTCTTCACCTAAAGTTTCAACAGTTTCTTCGCAGGAGCCTGTTTTGAATTTGCTTGATGTTTATGAAATTCCTTTTCAGACAATGTTTCAACAGACAAAGGTCGGGGGACTATCTTCCATAGATTATAATTTGGAAGAGGATGTTTATTATTTGATTTCAGATGATCGTTCTGCATTTAATCCTGCCAGGTATTATAAGGCTTCCATCAGGATACGTCATAATAAAATAGAGGATATCACTTTTATTTCTGCAGATACACTTCGCCGTTATGATGGTTCAATGTTCCCGTCATTTGCAAATGATCCATTTCAATGTCCCGACCCTGAATCCCTGCGTTTCTTATCAACAACAAATCAATTTATCTGGGCCAATGAAGGAGAGCGATTAATAAATCATGAAAAGCCCATTCTGCTTGATCCCGCTATTTATATCTCCAATCAAAACGGGCAAGTAACCGATAGTTTTAAAATCCCTTCCATCTTTAAAATGAATTCAGGTGAAAAAGGACCACGCAGAAATGGAACCTTTGAATCTCTTTCTTTAAATAAACATTTAAACATGTTGTATGCATGCATGGAGGAGCCATTGTTTGAAGATGGAGAAAGGGCCGGACTGCATGATTCAACTGCTTGGGTTAGAATGATAAAATTTGATATTGAAACAAAGGATCCTGTTATTCAATATGCATACAAAATTGATCCCGTGGTGCATAAACCCAATCCGGAAAATGCATTCCGGGTAAATGGCGTTTCGGAAATTCTATATGCAGGTAATAAAAGAATGATCGTAGTTGAACGATCCTGGTCCGCAGGACAAAAACCAAGTAATGTAAAAGTTTACCTGGCAGATCATGCCGAGGCCAGCGATGTATCATCAATAAAATCACTTACTGGTGGAGGTTTTATTCCTGTTAAAAAAAAATTACTAATAGATATGGATAAATTAGGGATTCATATAGATAATATTGAAGGCGTAACATTTGGTCCCCGGTTATTGAATGGCAATCCCAGCATGCTATTTGTTTCAGACAATAATTTTAATAAAGAACAGGTTTCCCAGTTGTTGTTGTTTGAATTAAAAAATTTTAGTGAATAGTCTCCATTTTTGATCAATTCAAAACGGGCATCTATAAATTATAAACTTCTTTATCTTTGCGCCCTATGACAATTGAACAATTAAAAGATATAAGGTCCCGCGTTGATGGATTGAGGAGGTTTCTTTGACGTCGCTAACCGACAACATAAGATAGACCAGGATAAACAACTGACCCTTTCCCCGGGTTTTTGGAATGATAATGCACGTGCTACACAAATTCTGAAAGACATTAAGCTGAATGAATATTGGGTAAAGTTGTATGAGCAGGT
>CAMPGG010000364.1 GCA_946885335.1 uncultured Chitinophagaceae bacterium | reverse complement strand
AAGAATCTGATTTCAGGGACCAGTTTGATTCATGGATTTCGAAGGAAATCAATTTTAATAATATAAAAAGGATACTGTGTTTTGAACCAGAAGAAGAGAAGAATCCATACTCAATGATTGCCGGTATTTTTCAAAGCATTATGCCTTTTGCTTATCAATATTCCATAGAATCTGTAGCAATGCCATTAATCTTAACCGGTTGCCGGGGTGCATCAGATCAAATGGTTTTAAAAGAACTGATTAAAACCAGTTTGTTTTGGCTGGATAAAGATTTTCCCATTAAAAATATCAAGATCGTTATAAAAGATTATTCTAAAATTGAAAAACTGCATCCATTATTTATTGAGCACGAAAACAGTTACTTGTCTAAAAGCCTGCCTGCTAAATATGATTTTTTTATTAGTTACAGTCGTAAAAATCAACAATTTGCTCAATTGATCCGGGAAAAATTGCAACCTAAATTTTCAGTTTTCCTGGATACAGCGGATATTGATATTGGCGCAAATTGGGTTAATAAATTAAACACATCGCTTGAAAAATCAAATCGATTTATAGTTTGTGTGTCTGTCGATTACCTGGCATCCAAGCCCTGTAAATATGAATTTACTTATTGCAATCTTGTATTGATAAATAAGGGAGATGACTATGTGCTGCCGGTTTATTTATATTCTGCGGAATTACCTTTTCCAATGCAAATACTTAATTATCATGATGCACGGGAGGGTCAAATTGATAAAATAGAATCCTTTTGTGAAAGGTTGATTGAAAAGTATGCAGGTTAATTTTTAATCTTTGTCAGGATCGAAATAGATGCCTAGAAGAAACATAAACAATCCATAGCAAATAGTTCCTGCTGCAACAACAATGAAATAAAAATGACCCACATGATCACCTATAAAATCAAAAGCTTTATCTGTATTTACAACAAATTGCGCATCTTCTAAAATACCGGCCTTAATAAAAAAGAAACCAATGATGCCCAGTATTATGCCTCGTGAAAAATATCCGAACCAGGCAAGAAAATGTGTAAGCCATGTAGTTAACTTACTGAAATGATCAATATTTAATCTTTCTTTATATCCTTTTGAAATTCCATAAAAGAATTGAACAAGGGCTGTTATCAAAATGATGGCACCTAAAATAATGATCAACCAATCTCCCCAGTTTTCCTGGAACAAATTAGCGGCAATTTCTCTTTCTGCTTTTGGTTGCCCATCTTCCTGTACACTACCCGTTCCAAGCAGAGCCTGGATAGCCGAATATGCAATGAACGCATCTGCTATACTGCTTAATCCGATACCTGAACGCCTGATCAGTCCTTTAACTTTTGTTCCATAATCATAAGGATCCCTGAATGTTTCGTACATGCGCCAGGTTATATAACTGAGCATTCCAACCAGGATTATCCAAATAAAAATTTTCCCAACCAGGTAATCATTCAGATAAACCAGTAAGCTGCCTTCATCGGCACCTCCTTTTTTAATTTTAAGAAATGAAAGAATTGCAATGACTCCTACAGCTCCATATACCATGCCTGTAGAAATACAGCCATACATGGCAAGAAACCGGGCGAAAGTTTTTTGTGTTTTACTTCCTTTCATTCTGAATATCTTCTTTTACGGAAATATCCAATTATTATACCCGCAGAATTTAAGATGATTTAAAACTATTCCTGGTACTCCTGTTCGGTGTTTATTTCCCAAATGTTCTTTTTATCAATAATACCAGCAATAATATTATCTACAGCTGTCATCGCAGTAAGCATGGAATGGTCAGCATTATTGTATTTATGCATGCCATTTCTTCCGATAAGAAACAAATTTTTAAATTGATCTGTATAATCTTTTATAATGTCAAAGTTTGAATAAGTTCCAAAATACGCAGGATATGTCTTTTCCATTTTGATAACGGTATAATCCAGCACATCTTCTTTATTGACCAATTCTATCTTTATAAGTTCCGCAATTGCTATTTCTGTAAGTTGTTCATTATCTAGATTCCAAAAAGCATCATCTTTATTGCAAAAATATTCCAGGCCCAGCCAAACTGTGCCAGGATCGGCAACCATAAAGGGACTCCAATTATTAAATATTTGCAACCGGCCAATCTTAACATCTTTTTCCTGTATATAAATCCAATTGTCCTTAATCAACCCACCGTTATTTTTTATTTTCATTTGCTTTACCAGTAATCCTACTGTTATGAAATCACGGTACTGCAAGCCGGAAGCAACTTCCTTAACAGCCGCAGGTACTTTTGTCCCTATACCTGCTATAAAATCTTTCACAGGCATGGTTGAAAAAAAATAATCACCAGCAAATATTGATGATTGCCTGTTTAAATTATCTACAGCAGCAATGGAAATAATTTGATGTTCATTCGTATGGATTTCATTAATATTTGTATTGAAATGAATCTGTCCTCCTTTTTTAATGATGATCCTTGCTACCTCTTCCCATAACTGGCCAGGTCCGTATTTGGGATAGAGAAATTTTTGAATTAAACTGGTTGATGTGTTTTTTTGTGCCAGGTCAGTCTTTTTCTGAAATGGAAATATATTTTTAAATGCGTGCAAAACAGCTTGGGTTACAGACAATTCTTTAATCCGCTGTGCACCCCATTCTGCAGGAATTTTATTACAAGGAACCCCCCAGACCTTTTCTGTATAATCTTCAAAAAAAGTTTGATAAAGGTTTTTGCCAAACCTGTTAATAAAAAAATCTTCGAGTGTTAGTTCTTCTTTCTTTGGGAAAATTTTAGAACTGGTGTAAGAAAAAAATATTTTGAACATTTTAACCAGGCCCAATTTATTTACCGTATCCCAGGATAATGTAACCGGGTAAGTGAAGAATTTTTTTAAATAATAAATCCTGGATACTCTTTCCCTTATCAACATCACATTGTCTTCGTCCTGGTTTGGATTGGACTGGTAATCAAATACGTTTAATTTTTTCTGTTGATTTTGATATTGTAGTATGAGTTCAGTTTCTTTAGTTTTTTCAAGGTTCATGATGTTTAGCCACCATTGCATAACCCTGTCAGATTTTGAAAAGAAACGATGGCCTCCAATATCTATTCTGTTCCCTTTATACTTTACTGTTTTTGATATTCCACCAATATCATTTGATTTTTCAAGTATGATTGGAATGATATCAGTCCTATGCAATAATTCATATGCTGCCGTAAGACCCGCTGGGCCCGCACCTATAATAATTGCTTTTTTTTGGGACATTCAGAAATACGATTTGAATTTACTATTACGAATAGTTAACCGGGGAGCAAAGGAAACTATTTTTCATGGTATATCAACAAAACAAATCGTTTTACTTCATCAGGTTTTCTATTCCATAATTCAATGGCTTTGGGATCTTTTTCCACATATACTTTCCTGAATAAATTTCCCATCGTAATGGCTATTTTGCTGTTATCCTTTTTCCCATCTTCGAGATTGGTA
>CAMPGG010000363.1 GCA_946885335.1 uncultured Chitinophagaceae bacterium | reverse complement strand
ATATCAAACAGTAGAAGGAGAGAAAATAGAAGCGTGCATGTTCGTCACTTTTGATGTCTTGCAAGCATGCAATAATCCTAAGTCTTCCTTTTCTGTGGATTCTTTTTCCCAGCAACGTCTCCCGCAGGGGACGTTGTGTCAAAATCATGATGTAACTGTAACCAATACCTGCTTAAGGAAACTTTTTTAAGATCGTATACTTCAACAACATTTCCATCAAAAGTAAAAAAAGAGCTACAGCAACAAATGGAAGAAATTCCTCTTTATATTTTTTGCGGGATGTGATCTCTACTTCTGATTTTTCTAACTGGTCTATCTGGCTGTAAATATCCTTTAACCCCGCGATATTACGGGCACGATAATATCGTCCACCGGTTTCTTTGGCAATCCTGTTCAGCAGGTCTTCATCCAAAAAAACTTTTACCCGCTTCTGTATCTTGCCGCTCCGGGTTTCTTCTTCCACCGCCGTAAATCCTTCCAGCGCCATTCCGATCGTATAAACTTTTACCTGTTGTGCCTTGGCAATTTCCAAAGCGGTTAACGGATCAATCAGCCTGTTTTCGGGAGGTTCTTCCTTACCATCGGTTAATAAAATAACCACTTTGCTTTTTCCTGTACTTTTTGATAGCCTGTCCACAGCGGTAGCCAAACCTTCGCCAATCAATGTACCATCCTGCAGCAAACCGCTTCGCAATCCCTGTATTTGTGTAAGCAGGGCTGACCTGTCTGTAGTGATGGGTGTTTGCGTAAAACTTTCACCCGAAAAAATCACCAAACCTATCCTGTCAACCGGCCTGCTGCGAACAAAATCCGCAGCCACTTCTTTGGCTGCTTCAAGCCGGTTGGGTAAAAAATCTTTTGACAGCATACTGCCACTAACGTCAATGGTCAGCACAATATCAATGCCTTCTCCTTTGGTTATGGTTTCATCATTTCTGCGTTGGGGCCTTGCCAGCGCCAGTACCAGCAACAGTACGGCCAGTAACCTGAAAATAAACGGAACATGCCGGAACCAGTTTTTCCATGAACCGGCTGTAAATGAATGAGCCGATGAAATAAGCACATGTCCCTGCCTGTTATACCTGCTTCCGTACCACCAGATCATCACCGGTATCAAAGCCCATAATATAAATGCCTGGGGCCATGCAAACTCAATATTTTTCATCCACTCATAAATCATAATGCCTTTTCGGTTGTTTTTTCAATGGCCTGTATCCTGGTTTTTATCACTTGTAAAGAATCATCCATCTCCTGCCGGGTGGCAGGGTATTTTGCAAATTTCACATAATCGCTTAAACGAAGCGTTTGAGACAAGCGGGCAAAATCATCAGCCTCCATATGAATTTCTTTTAACTGGACCACCAAATCATCCGTTGTTTTTTGCATGGAATAAATGCCCTTTCTTTTTTCAAGGTATTCCCTGAAAATATTACTGAGTTTGGTAAAGAACAGTTTTGGATGATCATCCATATTCAGCGCCTCCAATTCTTTCATCGCTATTTCAAAAGCATTCTGATGCACCACTACCGGCTCAGGAACTTTTTTCTTTTTATAAAAAATATAAACTAGTATCAATACCAGTAATATAGCAGCACCTGCCAGGTACCACCAGGTGTTTGATGATTCTTCTTTTATTTCTCCACCCAAAATATCTTTTATGCCATGGTAATCCGCATTGGGATCAAAGGGTTGGCTGTAACCTACTTCAATGGGAATGGCTGGCGTTACCATCCGCCTGTTACGGGGAAGGTTAAACGAAGGAATCACTCTTGAACCGGAATCAAAACTGGTTAATTTTAGCTGCTGTGAAATGGTAATACCATTTTGCGTAAGTATTGTATCAACAGGACCCGAAGACAAAATTTCAAAATGCGGAATGGAATCTATCTCGAAAAAAGATATGGGCGCATTCGCAGGTTGATCAACTTTAAGGGTCAGCATCAATTGCTCACCAAGCACAATATTATGCTTATCAACGGATGCACCTAACCTGATGGTTGATTGAGAAAAACTAACACCTGCTGTACAAATGCAGATTAACGTAAAGAATATATGCCTGGCTCTTCTAAGGTTCAATCCGATGGTGGTTTGTAGTTAATTATTCAACGATTTCTTCCAATAAAAAACCGCTGCAGTACTTTTACATAATCTTCATCTGTCCTGATATGCAGCAAATCGCAACCTGCCTTGGTGAAAACAGTTTTGCAATATGCCGTCATGTCAAAAAATGATTGCTGGTATTGATTTCTTACATATTCGCTGCCTGTATCTATCCATTTCTCCTCTCCTGTTTCCGGGTCAACTACCTGCCACAAACCGGCATCAGGGAGTTTAACATCCATTTTATCATAAATTTTAATTCCTATAATATCATGTTTACCACCTGCAACCCGCAGCGCATCTTCATATTCTGAATCCAGCATATCACTCAAAATAAATGCAATGCCTTTTTGTTTACTGATATTATTAAAATATTTCAACGCATTACTCAATCTTGTTTTTTTGTTCTGTGACTGGGCAGCCAATAACTCACGTACAATAACCAGCGCATGTTGTTTTCCTTTTTTGGGTGGCAAATATTTTTCCACCTTATCACTAAAAAGTATAACGCCAATTTTATCCTGGTTATTCACCGCGGAAAAACTGAGTATGGCCGCAATCTCCGTGATCAGGTCTTTTTTACTTGCATTGGATGTACCGAATAAAGAACTGGCGCTGATATCAACCAGCAGCATCACCGTTAGTTCTCTTTCTTCTTCAAACAATTTGCTGTAAGGATGGCCAAATCTTGCTGAAACATTCCAATCTATAAAACGGGTATCATCGCCGGCCTGGTATTCCCGCACTTCTTTAAACAACATACCCTTTCCTTTGAATGCACTATGGTATTCACCGGTAAAAAGATCGGATGTTAGCTTGCGACTCTTTATTTCAAGCGCTTTTACTTTTTTTAATATTTCGGCGGTTGTAAGCAATGAATGATTTTACAATTAATCTTAAGGAACATTTACAGCAGTGATGATCTGTTCTATTACATCCACCGCATTGATATTTTCGGCTTCCGCTTCATAAGTTAAACCGATGCGGTGCCTCAATACATCAACACAAATAGCCCTGACATCTTCCGGAATAACAAAACCTCTTTTATTTAAAAATGCCTGTGCTTTGGATGCTAATGCTAAATTGATACTGCCCCTTGGCGATGCGCCATAAGAGATCAGCGGTTTTAATTTTTCCAGTTTATAATTTTCGGGCTGGCGGGTAGCAAATACGATATCGAGAATATATTGCTCAATTTTTTCATCGAGGTAAACTTTTCTTACCAGGTCCCTGGCTTGTAAAATTTCCTGGACTGATACAACTTGTTTCACTGCAGGCACTACCAGTCCTTGTGTGTTCTGGCGGATGATCATTTGCTCCTCATGCATTTTTGGATAATCAACCACCACTTTCATTAA
>CAMPGG010000362.1 GCA_946885335.1 uncultured Chitinophagaceae bacterium | reverse complement strand
AATGTATATGCGCAGGTAAAACCCATCAAAGATGTAACCATCAGAACATCTTATGGTGTTGATTACCTGAATTCTGACAACAAGAATTTTTATTCTAAGATTGTAGGAGATGGTTTTGCCGCAGGCGGATCTGCCTTCAGTACTTTAGGAAAAAATAAACGCTGGACTTGGACCAATACCGCTCAATATGACAGGAATTTTGGTTCCGTTCACAATGTAAATGCATTGATTGGAACAGAGCAGCAACGCAGTACGTTTGAAGGATTTGGTTTAGCCCGTCAAACTTTAAGTGATGATTACTTTACGGTAATACAGGGTGGCTTCAACACACCGCTAACTTCTGGTTTAGGTTTGGGTGAAAATTACCTGACTTCTCTTTTTGCCCGTGCAAACTATGACTACAATAAAAAATATTTTGTAGCAGGAAGTTTTAGAAGAGATGGTTATTCCGCTTTTGCACCTGGTTTAAAGTATGGTAATTTTTATAGTGTATCTGCAGGCTGGGATGTTTCGAAAGAAGAATTCTGGAGCGGACTTTCAAATGTATTCAACTCATTTAAACTTCGTGGAAGTTATGGAACGGTAGGAAACATTGCAGGTATCAATGACTTCTCCTCCTTCTCATTCTTTAGTGGATCCGGTGTATATAATGGTAGTCCTACATTAATATACAGCCAGGCTGGTAATCCACAGCTTACCTGGGAAACCAGCACTAAAACCGATATCGGTTTCAACTTTGGTTTATTCAATGATTTGATCACCGGTGAATTTGCATGGTATAATAATGACATTGACGGTTTATTATTAGCCGTTCCAAATGCATTGTCAACCGGTATGCCAAATTCAGTGTTGCAGAACGTGGGAAGCATGTATAATAAAGGCGTAGAAATCACTTTGAATTCAACCCCCATCAGGAATAACAAATTCCAGTGGAACACTTCATTGAATTTCACTTATAACAAAAACGAAGTGACCTCGCTGGCAACAGGTGTTGAAAATATACCTACTGCAACACAACTTGAAACTGCCAGCATCACTTTGGTTGGAAGCCCCGTAGGTATGATCTATGTTGTTGAAAGTCGCGGTGTTGATGCAGCAACGGGTCGTCGTGTTTTTGTAGACCAGAATGGCCGCGAACTTTTATATGATCATTCTGCGGCTCCTGGTACACGTTATACCTTCAGGGATAATGGACAGGTTTCTCCAAACCTGAACCCGGGCCTGGCACAAAAACCGATGTACAACAGTGCACCAAAATATTATGGCGGATTTGAAAACAGTTTCCGCTATGGCAATTTTGAATTGAGTGCATTGTTAACTTACCAATTAGGTTTTCATGTTTATAATGGAACACGTGCTACTGTTTTAGACCAACGTTTTTGGAATAGCCAGGTTGAAGTGCTGACCCGCTGGCAGAAACCCGGTGATGTAACAACCATCCCACGACTGGTTTATTCAGACAATACTTCTAACGGTTCCGCATTTCCTATTTCCGAAAATGCACAAAAAGGAGATTTTGTAAAACTTAGAAACCTTACACTTGGTTACAGTCTGCCTGCAAGTTTAACTTCAAAAGCAGGTATATCTAATTTCAGGTTATATGTAAGCGGGCAAAACCTTGCTATCATTACTGATTACCAGGGACCAGATCCTGAAGTTTCTTCAAACGGTACCGGTAATTTGAACCAGGGTGTGGATCGTAACACTGTAGCAAATGGACGTGTAATTACAGTTGGTGTTAACATAGGTTTCTAATGCTTAAATAATTTTAAAATGAAAACAATGAAGAAATATATTTTTCAAATAACAGCAGTAGCGACTTTAACCTTCGGGTTTAGTTCCTGCGTAAAGGATGAATACCTGAACCCGGTTTCATTGACATCTTTATCTGATGCCACTGCTTTTGATACAAAATCAAGAATTGAAAACCAGGTATATGGTATCTATTCAGGACTTAAATCAGGTCAATTGTTAGGCGGACGCTATTTGATTTATAATGATGCGAAAGCGGAAAACTTTCTGTCAAATGATCCAAACCGTGTTACGGCAAGAGCAGCATGGGAATTTTCTGAAAACGCTGCTGACAATGAAGTGAACAACCTTTGGGCTGCAGCATATACCACTATCAACAGGGTAAATGTTTTCCTGGAAGGAATGGAATTGAAAGGCAATGATGTTGCCGGTGCGGATGCTGCAAGGTTTGTTGCCGAAGCAAGATTTGCCAGGGCAGTTGCATATTATTCTCTTTTACAATTTTATGCAAAACCATATACAGATGGTAATGGCAGCCAACCCGGTGTTCCATTACGTTTAACCGCTATAAAGGGTGGTGGATTTAATGATTTGGCAAGAAGTACGGTTGGTGAAGTGTATGCACAGATTCTTACCGACCTGGATTTTGCTGAACAAAACCTGGCACTTACAAATGGTTCTGCGGTTTTGAATACAACAAGGGCACATCGAAATACTGCCATTGCATTTAAAGTCAGGACCTATTTAAGTATGGGAAAATATCCTGAAGTAATTACGGAAGCCAATAAAATTGTTTCGCAGGCTGCTCCATTTTCCGCAAGTACCGGCGTAGCACATGCACTTCAATCAAATATTGCAACAGTGTATACCAACTATTCAACTACAGAGTCCATTTTCTCCATGCCTTTTACAACCAATGATCCGCCAGGCACACAAAACCAACTGGGTTTTTATTACATGCCGAACGGAACTGGTGGAGCGGCTGGCATATTTTACCTGAATC
Source organism: uncultured Chitinophagaceae bacterium (assembly GCA_946885335.1). The sequence goes on along the minus strand of CAMPGG010000362.1, from coordinate 727 downwards.
CAAATGGCATATTAGGTGATGCAGATTGGAAGGCTACTGACGCCCGTAGAAATCTTATCATCCAAAGTGGTGGTAAAGACTGGTTAGCAAAATATACCAACCCGGGACCTTTCCTGGACTGGACGCCAATCATGAGATATTCCGAAGTATTATTAAGTTTATCTGAAGCAATTACCCGTACTACAAATTCAGTGGATACAAGAGCCGTCGCGTTGTTGAATGCAGTTCGCAATCGTTCGGATGCAGCTACAACTTACAGCGTTGCAGACTTTGCCACGGCTGCTGATTTAATCAATGCTATTTTAAAAGAAAGAAATATTGAATTTTTGGGTGAAGGTATTCGTAGTCTTGATATTATAAGATTAGGAATGGCATACCCTTCAAAATCAATTCCTGGTTTTACAGTTGCTGCTGTTGATCCGGGCAATTCAGCTTATACCTGGCCAATTCCTTCTGAGGAAGTGAGGTATAACAGCTTGATTAATTAATAGAAATTTTTTCTTCAAAAAAAGGTTATCCTGGAAAGGGTAACCTTTTTTTTGATACCATTGCGGGTTTTATAGTATGGTCAGCCAATTATAAACTCATTTTCACGCCATACATAAAACTTCCCCCTTTTATCAAATTACAAACCCAATGTCATTGCAGTGTTTTTTTTGAGATAAACTATATTTTAAAATAGACAAATTCAATCCAACAAAATAATCAGTTTTTAAATTTGTATACC
>CAMPGG010000361.1 GCA_946885335.1 uncultured Chitinophagaceae bacterium | reverse complement strand
CTAAGCTCTAAATAGAAACACATTTTTCAAAACAACTTATATGTCATAAAAAAAATACAATGAAACATTTTTCAGTAATTAAAAAGACAACATTTATTTTCCTGCTGTTTGCTTTTCTTCTCCCGTTGCAGAGATTACATGCACAAATATCCGTTTACCAATATCGCCATGTACCGCAAAATAAAGTTGAAGAATTCATAAAAAGAGAAACCACATATTGGAGCGGTGTGGCACAAAAAGCAGTAGATGCAAAAAAAATGAGCTTTTGGGCATTGTTTGAAAAAGTGGGTGGTTACGATCTTCCAAACTCATCTAATTTTTTATTCATTAACACCTTCTCTAATATTGATTCAGCATGGTCTGGCGATACGTTTGATCCATCTAAATTATTTCCGAAAGTTCCCATGAACCAGATGGAAACAGGATCATTTTCAACTGTTACCAGCCAGGTATTTGTGCACCAGGAAGACTGGGCCGAAGCAAAAGGCGTGAACCCTGCAAATGATTTTAATTATGTGGTGATGAATTATCATCAGTCCGAAAACCCGGCAGGTTTTATTAATGCAGAGAAAACAATCTGGAAACCCTTTTTGCAAACAGCCATGGATAAAAAGCAAACACAACAACTTGGCTGGGGTAATGCAACAGTACTCTCTCCAACAGGTGGCGATATGGAATTTAATACCATTTCTTTTGATCTGTTCCGCACCTTGCAGGATGCATTGCTAACACCCTGGGATCCTGCCATTGTAATTCCTGACAATATGGATATGATCGATAAAATGAGAACTCATTCAAGTGCAAGAGTTGTGTACCGGGTTGTGAAAGTGGTGTCAGCTAATTAGCAAACCTGAAGAAGAAAAATATATTTCACAACTATCAAGATACATAAATGCATATATGAAAAATAACCTTTCCGAATTTCGGAGAGGTTATTTTATTTCATAAATGGAGAAACCCAATTGAGTTACGCAATAAAAACCCTTACAACATAATTACAAGTGGCTGTTTAAGTCCAACAACTTACAAAATCAGAATGCTTTGCGAAGAATCGTATGTAAGCATTAACCCTTTCAAACGGTAACTACCTGGAATTTTATTTGTTCAAAAAACCTGCAACTGGTGGTTTATTTCGGAAGTAAAAATTTTAGAGGATATTATTTGTATTCACTGATTTCTGTCATAGATCTGCTGCATTGATTTTTTTAAATTGGAGTGTATAAAAACCTAACGTCATGCGACAATTATTTTTATTTGCTCTAATAGCTGTATTTTCTTTCAGCAGTTTTACCGTAAAGGATGGATTGGTTGCCAATGAAGATTGCATTACGCAGCTCAATAATTTAATTTCAGCCACAGGTGATGCAACATCTTTAAGTGTAAAAGATAAAACTGGTTTGGTGGGGAAAGCCACCGAGGCAAAAGAAGCTTACACGTCTGGCAAAATGGATGATACTCTTGACAAATTATATGATTATGAATCCAAAGTTGAAGAATTAGCAGATGGGCCAAAACCAAAAATCAGCAGCACGGATTATGAGTCATTAACCAAGGCAGTAAAAGCAGCTATTGCGTGTTTATAAATCGCGGCAGACTAATTAGTCAGTTTCTTTAATTGATTTGGATGCATGCAGGTGAACAATTTTCCAATCTTCTTTCTCCTTAACAAAAACAATCGTTCTCCTGTATAAAGAATTATTCCCTTCGCCCAAATGAAAAGTAACTATGGCAGTTTTATAATAAAGTTGAATGAACAGGTCCTTAGGAGTGATTGAAAGTTTAAATGTATTTAAAGGATCAGTAAATTCAGGGAAAAGCTTTATCCAGGTTTCTTCAATTTCATTTTTCCCACTCCTTCGTTTTGCTTCTTCCCATACAGGATAAAAAATGGTTGCATCTTTTGCAAATGAGTTTCTAAATGTTTCCCACTCCAAGTTGTTAAATGCATGTAGAAATTTTTGCGTAGCGTTTACTACTTCCAAAGAATCATTGGCCTCAACTTTCGTATGAATGAAGGATGTAAAAAATAAAGTAAAGCAAATGATCCTAAAAATTTTTATCATACTAATGAATTTAAAATACCAGCCAGGATTAATTTATACTGTAAGTTAAAATCTATATCCATCTTTTCTCCTTGCCCTTATTATTATTAAAGCAATGATACCAGATTGTCTGCGTCTCCGTAAATATATCTGCAATAAAATTTTTTATGTTTTGGCTGTTATTGGTATTCTGTAAAAAAGGCAGTGAGATAGTTGATTGAACACGAACAAGGCCAAAAAAAAGTCCCCCGGAAACCGGGGAACTTTTAATAAAAGTCATTCCTGCTTATTCATAATACATTAAACTTCTTTTAACCACTTGAGTGGGTTTGTCTTTACCGTCGTAAGTGGTTCGTTGGGTCCAGTTGCCTTTATCATCGTAATTGTCATATTTGTAGGTCTTCTTTTCTGCTTTTGATTGGCCATCTGCTACGTAGGTGTATTCTTCCGCTGACATGTCCCCTTTATCATTCACTTTAGCCGTGCCTTCATAAGTAGTTTTGCCGGTACTGTCAGTCACTTTGCCTCCCAGGAAATGGGTTTTATCATACTTCATATCAAAGGTTTCCTTCAATTTGTCGTTCATATCGAACAGCTTGCCACTGTACACAATGGCATATTCATTTTGCATGAGGTCTTTATAATAGCCATCTTGTTTACCCGTGGAGTCATATCTTTTTCCGCCAAGGTATTTGCCATCTTCGCTAATCTCGGTCTCTACACGTGAAACTATTTTGCCATCTTTCTTTGAGCCAAATTCAGTAACCACGCCAGCATCGTTACGTGTGGCAAATTCTTCTGAAACCACTTTACCCGAACTGTCTTTTTTCATGTATGCTGTTTGGTAACCCTTCTCATCAAAGTAAGTGTAGTTGGTAAGTGAGTCTGGTTTTTCTGCGCCAGTACTATCTATGTTCATAGTTGTTTCGGTAATGCTTTTTACTTTGCCTTTCAGGTTTTGCTGCACAAGGTCAGAGGTCATGGCAGTTGCTTGTGTTGTTTCCTTTTTTGTATTGTTATCACAAGACGTGAAAAGCGCAATGCCAAATAGCAGGAGAAAGAATGGTTTCATGTTGTTAGTTTTGGTTGATGAATAAATTGAATTTAACTATTTATGATGGCATCTGCTAAATTATTATCTGGGTATCCTTTGGTCTTAATGCTATTGGAATACTAATAAATTCAATTATAATATTTTTGTTTATACGCTGTTGTTAGAGTTCAATTTAAATGCATCCTGGAAATTCAGAAATTCAACCAACAACCTGCGTTTTTCATTACTTTTTTCTAAACCATTAATGATGAACAAGAACTGTTTTCTAATATTAATTTTGCTTATTTCGGCCTGGAGTTGTAAAACTTTAACTACACAAACCACTCATGGTAGTTCTGCAAATTATACGCAATACGGCAAACCATTTAATAATGTACCTGACCGGCAGGATGTAACTATTTACCAGGTAAACATGCGTGTATT
>CAMPGG010000360.1 GCA_946885335.1 uncultured Chitinophagaceae bacterium | reverse complement strand
CCCAGGGGTAATGATATTACAATTGAAAATTTATTAGCTCATACCTCCGGTATTTATAATTACACCACTGACCAGGCATTTATGATGACTAAAGTGGCCATACCTCATACCGAGGAGCAAATGATCGCTTTATTCAGGGACAAGCCTTTGAATTTTGAACCGGGATCCAAATTTGATTACAGCAATTCTGGTTATATGCTACTGGGTTATATCATTCAAAAAGTAACAGGCAAACCTTATGAACAAGTGGTGCGGGAAAGAATTCTGCAACCTTTACAAATGAATCATTCCGGTTTTGATTTTACCAACCTGGCTAATGAATATAAAACAACCGGATATTATACCATCACTGATACCGTTGTAAACGCCGCGATAGTTGATTCTACGGTTTCATATGCTGCAGGGGCATTGTATTCAACTGTTGGCGATTTATATAAATGGGAACAAGCATTATATGGTGATAAGATAATGAATAAGGAAAGCAAGAAAATTGTTTATACTCCTGTACACAATAAATACGGTTATGGATGGTCGATAGATACACTTTTTGAGAAAGTTACTTATTCGCATGGAGGCGGTATCCATGGATTCACATCTTATTTATTGCGCTTTCCTGGAGAAAAATTAGTGATCATCCTGTTAGATAATTCCGGTGGTGGAAAATTAGGCCCAATGGGGAAAGACCTTGCCGCAATGGCATTTGGAAAACCTTATACCATTCCAACTGGTTCAAAAGAAATAAAGCTGGATGAAAAAATTTTGCAACAATACGTAGGTGAATATGAATTGGCTCCCACATTTAAAATTGTGGTAACACTTGAAAATGGCCAGTTGAAAGCACAGGCAACAAACCAGCCTCAGTTTGATATATATGCTGAAAAGGAAGACCTGTTTTTTTTAAAAGTTGTAGAAGCAAAAATTGAGTTTGAAAAAGATGAATCCGGAAAAATATCCGGGTTGATTTTACACCAGGGCGGACAAAAACTACCGGGTAAAAAAATAAAATAAGCAGCAGCAGAATGGCAACATCCAAAACAAAATCATCCGATATATACAATAATGATTCAGGAGTTCATGGACAATATAAAACATGGTTCCTTGATTATGCATCCTATGTTATCCTCGAAAGAGCGGTTCCCGCCATTGAAGATGGATTAAAACCCGTACAAAGACGTATTCTTCATGCCATGAAGGAAATGGATGATGGACGCTTCAATAAGGTGGCCAACATCATTGGTCAATCCATGCAGTATCATCCGCATGGTGATGCCAGTATTGGTGATGCCATTGTAAACCTTGGACAAAAAGACCTGTTGATTGAAACACAAGGTAACTGGGGAGATGTACGCACAGGAGATGATGCGGCAGCTGCACGTTATATTGAAGCTCGATTAAGCAAATTTGCTTTAGAAGTTGCATTCAATGCAAAAACAACGGAATGGCAATTGAGTTATGATGGCCGGAAAAATGAGCCGGTAACCTTGCCAATGAAATTTCCTTTACTGTTGGCACAAGGTGCAGAAGGTATCGCAGTAGGTTTATCAACCAAAATATTACCCCATAATTTTTGCGAGATCATTGAAGCTTCCATAAAATATTTACGGGGAAAAAAGTTTGATCTGTATCCCGATTTTTTAACGGGCGCCATGATCGATGTAACGGATTACAACCAGGGCAAACGCGGAGGGAAGGTTAAGGTAAGAGCCCATATCGAAGAACTGGATAAAAAAACATTGCTGGTAAAAAGTGTTCCATACGGTGTTACGACTACGCAATTGATGGACTCTATTGTAAAAGCCAATGATAATGGAAAGATCAAGATTAAAAAAGTAATCGATAATACTGCTGCGGATGTTGAAATACAAATTGATCTGGCACCCGGCATATCATCCGATATTACTATTGATGCCTTATATAAATTCACGGACTGTGAAACGTCCATTTCACCAAACGCCTGTGTAATTGTTGATAACAAACCGCAGTTTCTGGGTGTACAGGACCTGTTGAAAATTTCTGTTGATCATACACAGGAATTATTAAAAAAAGAGCTTGAGATCAAATTGGGTGAGCTGCAGGAGAAATGGCATTATACTTCACTGGAGAAAATATTCTTTGAAGAAAAGATATACAAGGAGTTAGAGAAGAAACATGAAACATGGGAAAAAGTGCTGACTGCAATAGACAAAGCATTTGTTCCCTATAAGAAAAAATTAAAAAGAGAAATAACCAGGGAAGATATCGTTAAACTAACGGAGAAGCCTGTACGCCGCATTTACAAACTGGATATTGATGAACTGAATGCGCAGATAAAAGGTTTGGATGCTGAAATGAAACAGGTGAAATATGACCTGGCTAACCTCACTGATTTTTCTGTAGCCTATTTTGAAAACCTGTTAAAGAAATATGGAAAAGGGCGTGAAAGAAAAACCACCATTGGTGTATTTGAAGTGATTGAAGCCAAACAGGTAGCTATTGCCAATACCCGGTTGTATATGAACAGGGAAGAGGGATTTATTGGGACCAGCCTTAAAAAAGATGAATTCGTTTTTGAGTGTTCAGACCTGGATGATATTATTGTGATCACCCGGCGGGGTATAATGAAAGTGGTGAAAGTAACCGATAAATTATTCGTTGGAAAGAATATTGAACATATTGCCATCTTTCAAAAAAATGATGATCGAACTACTTACAATGTGATATATACGGATGGCAAAACGGGTGTGAGTTATGCCAAACGATTTAATGTTACGGGTATCACCAGGGATAAAGAATATGATCTTACAAAGGGAGCAGATAAAAGCAAGATCAATTACCTCACGGTAAATGCCAATGGTGAAGCCGAAGTGGTCAAGATTGTATTAAGTCCGAATTGTTCTGCCCGTATAAAAGAGTTTGATTTTTATTTTGAAGAACTGGCTATCAAAGGCAGAAGCAGTATGGGTAACCAGGTTACCAAATATCCCATCCGTTCGGTAAAATTTAAGGAAGCAGGAAGAGCGACGCTGAGTGGAAGAAAGTTATGGTTCGATGATAAATTCGGGCGTTTAAATGCGGATGAAAAAGGTGTTTTATTGGGAAGCTTTGAACCTGATGACCGCATCCTTGTCATTTACACCGATGGAAATTATGAAATCACAGACCAGGAAATGACCCAGCGATTTGATAAAGAAAATATTTTATTGATTGAGAAATTTGATCCAGAAAAAACAGTTTCAGCCATTTACCTGGATAATGAAAAAATGCAATTCAATGTTAAGCGTTTCAAAATAGAAACAACAACGCTGCGAAATAAATTCTTCTTTATTAAAGAAGGAAAAAATAACAGGGTAGAAGCTGTTACAACGGAAAATGAACCGATACTTTCTGTACAGTCAGGAAAAGGATCTCAAATTCGAAGTGCTAAATTCAAGATCGCTAAAATGGTTGATGTTATGGGTTGGAAAGCGGTAGGTGCCAAACTGGTTGACTTTTCCAAATCAGTAGAAATGGAATGGCAAACAAAAAGCAATAACCAGCAAACGGAATTGTTTTA
>CAMPGG010000359.1 GCA_946885335.1 uncultured Chitinophagaceae bacterium | reverse complement strand
CCATTGCTTTGACATCCGTTCGGTTTACCCGTTCCACAGCTACTACATCCCATTATTTATCATTTATAAAATCAATAAATACCATGCTCACAGCAGGAAAAGAAGTTTTTTGTACCCGGCATCGAATGCCTTTTCAGCATCCTTGCGTCGCACTCTTGTACTGCATTGCTTTCAGCAGCAAGGCAGCTTCAAAAGTTACATCCAGAAATATTCGGTAAACAGCAGCTGATCGTTAGCGTTATTGGCAGGAATTACCCGATTTCTTAACACGCAAAAAGTAAAACGATCGGTTTAAACATGTTCTGTTTTGTTTATTATGCTGGTGAATAGTGTTCTGAATGTTGCGGTGTGCGGGTTTCGCATATTCTGTAGCGAAATATTTACGAGACTGAAATAATGTTGAAGTCTCATACCTACACCTTCTTTCCTCACAGTTCAAAATCCTCAATTTTCCAAAAATACAAATTTTGTTGGCAAAGATGTGGATAAGTTTAGGTTGATTCGACCGACCCGATGGAGAATGAATGATAACAACTGGCAACCAAACAATGATCTTTTGTTGATCTCTGCATAAAATGAATACCCCATAGTTGCAGTATTTATTTTTCGTAAATACATTATCCCAAAACAATCCTGTTATGGATTATATGACTAAGCTTAATGGTGAGTGCATGGAACAGCATTTTGGCGTTTGCATTTCGCTCTATATAATATGCTGCTTTATCTAATTCTTCAACAATAGCCTGTTGCTGGTCATATTGAATCAGCTTATTCAATCTTACCAAAAAATCTTTTTCCGCATCGGAGAGAATGATATTTTCTTCACCCAGGGCTTGCAGGCGAATAGCTTGTCCCAGCAGGTGATTAAAAAATCGCAGGAATTGTTTTTGTTTTTCCCGACCAAGTTTACTGGCTTCATCAACCCATTTGGTTTGCGCCAGTGGTTGCTTTTTTGCAATGGCGTTTAACCATTCTCTTAAAAGGGTTTGCCAGTCTTCCCCGGCATGTTGCGATTGCAAAATGGCATCGCGGTAATTGCCTTCACTCACGGCTGCCAGTAAACTTGCCTGTGCCGCTGGTGTATTGTTACGATCAATTAAGGCCTGTTCAATTTCTGAAGTTTCAATCGCCGGTATCTTGATCAACTGGCAACGACTCAATATTGTTGGCAATATGCCCGCTTCATTTTCAGCCACTAAAATAAATAGTGTTTCAGCGGGTGGTTCTTCAATTAATTTTAAAAGTTTATTGCCTTCGTTTCCCAAATATTCAGGCATCCACATCAACAAAATTTTGTAACCATTCTCAAAACTTTTCAGGCTTAGTTTACGGATGATGTCATTACACTCGGCCGCGGTTATATTACCCTGTTTGTTTTCAGCATTCAGAAATTGCAACCAGTCGTAAACGTTACCATATGGACTAAGCGTGATGAATTCACGCCATTCCGAAATATAATCGTCGCTGATAGGTGGCTGACCCGCTTTTTTGGGAATAACCGGGAAAGAAAAGTGTATATCCGGGTGAACCAGTTGTTTTGATTTTTGACATGACCGGCAAACACCACAGGAATCATTGATTGGTTCGGTTGGTAAAACTGCTGCAGGTTCTTCACCAAAAAGCCCGATAGTAGCTTCCGGTTCTTTTGATCCCTGGTTTACCTTTTCGCAATTAAGATATTGCGCCAATGCCCTGGCTAATGAAAAGGCGCCATTGCCTTCTTTCCCTAAAAACAATAAGGCATGACTGAGCCGGTTATGCTGAACCAACTCCACCAGGTTTTGTTTGATTTCCTGTTGCCCTATAATATCGCTGAACTGCATAGCTGCGAATGTATTATTTCTGGATGATAAAAAAAGCCACCGTTTTATTGGCAGCTTTTCAAAATAAAGACAAATTATTTTTAATTCAGGTATTTAAGAATTTCATCACTCAAAGGCAAGGTTTTGTGGTGAAATACAGTTACCAATTCTCCATTTTCATCAACCAGGAATTTGGTAAAGTTCCATTTGATAGGATCCTTTATTCCTTTTTTCTCTGCTTCTTCGGTTAGGTATTTAAACAGCGGATCTATATCATCACCCTTTACAGAAACTTTTGCTGACAATGGAAAGCTAACACCATAATTTTTTTTACAGAATTCCGCGATCTCTTCATTTGATCCGGGTTCCTGTGAGCCAAAATTGTTGGCAGGAAAACCAATGATCACCAGTTTATCCTTGTGTTTTTCATATAATTTTTCCAGGTCATCATATTGCGGTGTATTACCACATTTAGATGCCGTATTCACGATCATAATTTTTTTGCCTTTGTAATCTGCCAGGTTGATGGCGGTGCCATCAATACCTTCCACTTTAAAATCATATACTGATTGTGCTGTAAAAGCAAAGGAAATAGTAATTATGGCTGCTAGTATGAAAGTCTTCATTTTTTTAAAATTTTAATCGTAACAAAGCTAACACTGTTAAGTCTTTTTTGTTCGGCGAACCTGTTAAATCAAAGTTCTACTGTTTTTCAAAAGCGCCCAGGTCTGGTAATGCAACTGGCCGCGGTAAACCATCCAGGTCAATATTAATAGTAGTATTTATGCCTTTATCAATGGCAGGTGAAGTTGATTGGAGCCGAAAATTATATAAATGATCTGCTGTGTTAACGGTTTCAAATAAAGGATCCTGGTTGATGATTTGGTTTAATGTGGCATTAGTCGGTTCAGTTTTAAACTTCATGATACCATGATTAAAGCTTACATCAAAAATGGTATTGCCATTTTTACCTACAACCACTTCATCTTCCACTAATCCAAAATCGCCCCAGAAAATGCAATTAGTAAACGACGCCTGCAGATCATTACTGGTGATCACATTATTTACATTGGTAAAATTGCTTACATATAAAACCGGGTTATTATGCTGAATAAACAAATTTGAGAAACTGGTTATGGTGCAATGTGTAAAATTATATTTACCACCCTGGACCAGGTAAACATTTTTACCAGCATTGCTGATAAGGCAATTCACCGCTTCAATATTTGAATTGATTGCGATGATGCCAGCATCATAAGCATTGTCAATAATGCATTGGTTTAATTTTAATTTTGGGTTGGAGTTTACGGATGGTCCGGTAATGGCTATAGCCTGGTAAGCATTTTTAATAACCGCATAATTTAATACGTTGTCTTTGCTGGGATCACGAAAATAAATGCCTGGCCAGCTTGCAGGGTAATCACGATAAGGTTCATCCAACCTGTCGCCCTGGATATAAACCCGATCCAGAGAATCTTTATCTCCATTGATCAAAAGTGTTCCATCAACAACAAGTGGTGCATCTGCATGTACAAAAATGCGGGTTCCTTTTTCAATGGTCAGTTGCGCATTTTGGGTAACATGCAGGCTTCCTAAAATAACATAAGGAAGGTCGTTAGTCCAGGTTTCATTACCTGTTACAGGATGGTTTCGCAGAAAATGAGCGTTTTGTCCAAATGCTTCCAATTGAACTTCCCTGTTATTGCCATTATAGGAAATGTTGATACTGTCTCTGAC
>CAMPGG010000358.1 GCA_946885335.1 uncultured Chitinophagaceae bacterium | reverse complement strand
TGAAGAGAATTTTGACAGGCTTGAAAGTGAATTGAAAAAGATGGCAGAAATGAAACCTGGCCTGTAAATTATTTATATTGATTCCTTCGCGTTTTCTTGGCTATAAAAAAAAACCGCGAATTCTCTTCAAAGAACTCGCGGTAAGAAAATGAGAAATATTTTTAAGTGCAATGCCTATTGTAATTTATTTGCAATCAAATTGGCCGTTACACCAATCAGGGTTTCCAACAAGCTTACATTTTGTTCTAATTCCAGTACGGTGGCTTGTTTACGTTCAATTTCAGCCGCCGGCATATTCCTGTTTTGCATATTTACCAGTTGAACCCGGGAATCGGTTAATCTTTGCACAGCATAATCTAATATCGATCGACTGTACAAAACCTTTTCGCGGCTTTCCTGTATCCTTTCGTAATAATCATTTCTTTCCCGTATATAATCGTCACTGAAACGGTCATTTTTTATATCGGGGCAACTGCCTTCTGCATCACCATGATCCATATGCGCTTTTAATGCGTTAACTGAAACGTTTAAGGTAACAGCCGGTTCATTGTCATTATTAAACTTATGACAGATGGTTACCTTTTCCTGGTTTTTGTATTTATTGCGATCCTTGAACGTTTCACGATCCCATTTGTAACCATCTCTCATATCCGCATTACCGCGGGCATTGTCATTCCGATTCGAATTGTTTTCATTCATCTTATCAAGACCTTTATTGTCCTTGTTCCTTTCATTGTTCTTGCCTTGGTTGTCTTTCTGGTTTTTATTACCTGGTTGATCATTCTTGTTTTTATTGGCGTTGCTGTTGCCTGGATTATTTTTTTTGTCCTGGTTTTTAGCTTTTTTGTCTTGTTGTTCTTTTTTGTCGTTCTTATTTTTTTCCTGTTGCGGAAAATCAGTAAATGCTACCGCGGTAACCAGTAATAAGGAAATGCCTAGAATGCTTACTTGTTTCATAAATAATTATTTAATTAGTTGTATCAAACTCTTTATCCAGCTTTTCAAGAGATTCTTCCACTTTTTTGGTTTGTTCTTCCAGTTTATCCGTGTTTTCTTCTAATACTTTGGAGGTGGAATCCATGGTGGTAATTTCAATTTCTTCTTTTGTATTGGTTTCCGATTCCGCACAGGAACTCAAAACCACTGCTAAGAAAATGATTGATGCTAAACTTTTGATGTACGATTTCATTTGAATGTTTATTTTATTAAACTGATTACCGGCAAACCCCGGTTCAAGATCCAATGCAATAACCTTACCATTTAATAATGCTTATTAATGAGCAGTTTATTTATTATAAGATGGATTCAATTGATATAAGGATTCCTGTTTTTAATCATCACTATGTATATTTATGCGGTGTGTTGGCAGGAAAATTGAAATATTTTTTTCCTAAACCAAAATCTTTTATCATGAAACATTTATTAATAGCCCTTTGCTTTGGATTTTTAGCAGGTTGCGATAATCAAAATGATAATGATACCAACGATACTGAAATGATGGATCCTGCAGAGGTTCACCCGGTGGAAGAGTCACTTACTGATTCAACAACATTGGTCAATGACTCTGTGATTGTGGCCGATACTTCCACAAGGGATTCATTGTGATTTTATTAGTAACCTATAAAAACTGCTCAGGGGAAAATGAATAAATATATAATCGCCTTTTTTGCTGGTAAGTCATCGGCTGAATCAGCTATGACATTTTACCGTATTCTCTTTCTTGTACCCATGCTGATCTTTCTCGGTTGCAGTAATGAACCAGATAATGCAGTACCAATAACTTCTACTAAATCGGGACTGGATAATATTGCCTTGTATACAATGAATAACGATCCAATTGATCCGCAACAGTTCAAAGGAAAAACTGTTTTTATAAATTTTTGGGCCACCTGGTGTAAACCTTGTATTAAAGAAATGCCGTCAATTCAAAAGGCAAAGGAAATTTTAAAAGACGAAGAGATCGTTTTTTTATTTGCAACCAATGACGATGCTGAAGCGGTTGCAACATTCAAAGAAGAAAATCCTTTTGACTTTAATTATGTGCAGGTAAAGAACCTGGAAGATTTAAATGTGCAGGCTTTACCTACTACTTTTATTTTTGATCCTGGTGGTGCATTGCAATTTTCTGAAGCAGGTTTTCGTAAATGGGATGATAAAGAAAGTTTAGATTTGATCCTTAAAATTTCACGTAGTAATGATAAATAAGTTAGTCCTCACCGTTATATTTTTTATTTTCCTTTTTTCCTGTAGAAACAACGAACAAGCAAATGACCCGGAAATACAAGCAAAGCAGGTAAAACAATTAGATTCTCCTGCAGATACCGCGAGTGCGGAACCTTATTTGTTTACAGACAAGAATGGCCTTGTTTATCTTTCATGGATTGAAAGAATAGGGAAAGAAAGTTTTTTGAAATTTTCTACGTTGCATGATTCTTCCTGGTCGGCTCCCATCGTTATTGCGTCGGGTTCAAACTGGTTTGTAAATTGGGCAGATTATCCTTTGCTGGTTGCTGATGGAAATAATAATATGATTGCACATTATCTGGAAAAGTCTGGTAAGGGCACTTATGCTTATGACGTAAAATGGGTTGCTTCATCAGACCAGGGAAAGACCTGGACTGCACCAAAAATTTTGCATGATGATGGAAAGCAGGCGGAACATGGTTTTGTGTCCATGATTAACAAAGGGGATGATTTTTTTGTGTCCTGGCTCGATGGCAGAAATGCAGCGATGGAAGATGGCGGTGGCCATGATGCACATGAAGGACATGGAGGCGCAATGACCATCAGGGCCGCATCGATCAATAAGCAAGGAGAAAAAATTGAAGAGTGGGAATTGGATAACCGGGTTTGTGACTGCTGCCAGACAAGCGCCGTTTTAACAACTAACGGTCCTGTAGTTATTTATCGTGATCGGGATGAAAATGAAATCCGGGATATGTCCATTGTACGATTTGTAAATGGAAAATGGACTGCACCGAAAACTATTTATACGGATAATTGGAAAATTGCAGGCTGCCCTGTAAATGGCCCACGTGCATCAGCGAAAGGAAATACTTTGGCTGTAGCCTGGTTTTCTGCACCGGAAAAAAACAGTAAAGTAAACCTGGTGTTTTCTGAAAATGGAGGGGAAACATTTTATGAACCTATCCGCATAGATGAAGGTAAAGGTATTGGCAGGGTAGATGTGGAAATGCTGGATGAAAAAAGTGCAATGGTCAGCTGGATGGAAAATGGACATATCAAAGCACAAAAAGTTTACAAAGACGGTAAAAAAGAACCTTCCATTATAATTGCAACTTCCTCTGAAGAAAGGTCTGGTGGATTTCCGCAAATGACTTTATCCGGTGCAAATTTAATTTTTGCGTGGACGGATGATAAAGAGAAAAGGATTAAAACAGCAATAGTAGGTTTAGATGGTTAGTGTTTAATGGTTAATGTTTAGTGTTTAATGTTTAGTGTTTAATGTTTAATGGTTAATGGTTAATGGTTAATGGTTAATGGTTAATGGTTAATGGTTAATGGTTAATATTAACGCATTAAG
>CAMPGG010000357.1 GCA_946885335.1 uncultured Chitinophagaceae bacterium | reverse complement strand
CGCAACAAAAAACATATTGCAACCCGATCAATATCGACTATGGATATACGCCCATTCCAAATTTTAGTGAATGGGGAAGACACAGGGCAACGGCTGATCCTGTGATCGTAAATTATAAAGGCGATTATTACCTGTTCAGCACCAACCAATGGGGATATTGGTGGAGCAGTGATATGCTGAAATGGAATTTTGTTTCCAAAAAATTTTTACGTCCCTGGAATACCGGCACCTATGATGAATTATGTGCACCCGGTGTGGGTATTATTGGTGATACCATGATCGTATTTGGTTCTACTTATACCTCAAAATTTTCCATCTGGATGAGCACAGATCCAAAAAATAATGAGTGGAAACCATTGGTTGATTCTTTTGAAATTGGTGGATGGGATCCTTCCTTTTTTACGGATGATGATGGCCGTTTGTACATGTACAATGGCAGCAGTAATAAATACCCGATGTATGGTATTGAGTTAAACAGGAAAACCATGCAACCCATTGGAACCCGGAAGGAAATGTATTTGCTTGAACCCTGGCGATTTGGATGGCAGCGGTTTGGCGAACATATGGACAACACTTTTCTTGATCCTTTTATTGAAGGATCGCATATGACCAAATACAAAAACAAATATTATTTGCAATATGGCGCACCCGGTACAGAGTTCAGTGGATATGCCGACGGCTTATTGGTTGGCGATAATCCACTCGGTCCATTTACAGCACAGTCTGACCCGCTTAGTTTTAAATTGGGAGGATACGTAAGAGGTGCCGGTCATGGTGCAACTTTTATTGATAACTATAATCAGTATTGGCATGTTTCCACCACGGTGGTGTCTGTAAAAAATACATTTGAAAGACGATTAGGTATCTGGCCTACCGGTTTCGATAAAGATGACCAGATGTGGTGCAATACGACCTTTGGCGATTACCCGCATTATATACCTGATGAAAGATTTACTAGCAATCAATACGAAGTGAATGGTAAGTCGCCCTACTTTACAGGATGGATGCTGTTGAATTATAATAAGCCGGTACAAGTTTCTTCAACATTGGGTGGCTACCACCCTAACCATGCAGTAGACGAATTGATGAAAACATACTGGAGTGCATCCAGTTCCAATGCCGGAGAATATTTTCAATCAGATCTTGGCAAAGTGTCAACAGTAAATGCAATTCAAATCAATTATGCGGACCAGGATGTAGCAGATGACAGGCTTGGAAAAAGAACCGATCAATATCATCAATACAAATTATACCATTCACTGGATGGAAAGAAATGGAAATTGTTACATGACAAATCTAAAAATACAACAGATGTACCGCACGATTATGTAGAATTGTCAACACCTGTGCAAGCCCGTTATATCAAATTGGAAAACATTCATATGCCCACAGGCAAATTTGCATTAAGTGGGTTCAGGGTTTTTGGAAATGGTAATGGAGAGAAGCCTGATTCCGTAAAACAATTCATTGTATTAAGAACGGAAAAGGATAAGCGCAGCGCATTCATTAAATGGAGTCCCGTGGATGATGCATTTGCATACAATATTTATTATGGAACAGATCCGGATAAATTGTATACAAGCATTATGGTGCATAGCAACAATGAATACTGGCTAAAGACAATGGATTCGCAAAAGACTTATTATTTCACCATCGAATCAATCAATGAAAACGGTGTTTCAAAAAGATATCCTGTTGTGGAAGCAAAATAAAAGTTTTGAAATCTTCAGCATAAAAAATATTGACCATGAAAAAAATAACCGGTAAGCGTTTTATATATATCCTCCTGGCCTTTTTTATTTGTGGTGATACTAATAGTCAATATCATTCAGGAAGCACCTACTGTAATCCATTGAACCTGGATTACACTTACATGATCTACAATGCACACAATAATATTTCATATCGTTCAGGAGCCGATCCGGCTGTAGTTGAATTTCGCGGTGAGTATTATATGTTTGTTACCCGTTCCATGGGTTACTGGCATTCAACAGATTTACTGAACTGGCAATTCATCACACCAGAAAAATGGTATTTCCAGGGTTCTAATGCACCGGCAGCACACAATTATAAAGATTCCGTTTTGTATGTTACCGGTGATCCTTCCGGATCAATGAGCATCCTTTATACTGATAATCCTAAAAAAGGAGATTGGAAAGCTGTGCCCGGCATATTGAATGACCTGCAGGATCCGGCATTGTTTATTGATGATGATGATAAAGCTTATTTGTATTGGGGATCATCAAACAAATGGCCAATCAGGGCTAAAACATTGGATAAAAATCTGCGCTTTAAACCATCAGCAAAAACAGATACACTCTTTTACCTGGATATGGCTAAACATGGCTGGGAAAGATTTGGCGAAAACCACAGTGATACAGTTTTAGGAGGCTATATGGAAGGTCCATGGATGACTAAGCACAATAATAAATATTACCTGCAGTATGCTGCGCCGGGAACAGAGTTCAATGTATATGGAGATGGCGCTTATATAAGTGATTCACCGTTAGGACCTTTTAAGTATATGCCTAACAATCCATTTTCGTATAAGCCTGGTGGTTATATGAACGGCGCCGGGCATGGGAGTACAGTGAGCGGACCAGGTAATACATACTGGCATTTTGCATCTATGGCCGTTTCAGTGAATGTAAATTGGGAAAGACGTATATGCATGTATCCCACCTATTTTGACAATGACGGTTTGATGTGGAGTAATACATATTTTGGTGACTATCCTCATCATGCTCCAACTATGGGCGAACGTTCGGGACAGTTTGCCGGCTGGATGTTATTGTCGTATAAAAAACCGGTAAAAGCTTCTTCACACCTCGAAGATTTTACTGCTAATAACATTACAGATGAAAATGTAAAAACTTTTTGGGTTGCGCAAAAAAACAATGACCAGCAATGGATTGAAATCGATCTCTTAAAACCTTCAACCGTTCATGCCATACAAATAAATTATCATGACTATCAATCGGGATTATATGGAAGGGTGCCCGGTTTATACCATCGATATATTATTGAAGGTTCCAACGATGGTAATAACTGGATTTCCCTGGTTGATAAATCGAATAGCTATAAAGATGTTCCGAATGATTATGTTGCATTGAGTGACCCGCAAAAAGTGCGTTACATCAGGTATAAAAATATTCACATGCCTGCTCCCCATTTATCATTATCGGCAATAAGAGTATTTGGCAAAGGTGATGGGAAACCACCCGCAGCTGTAAAACAATTTAAAGTTGAAAGGAAAGCTGATAGAAGAGACGCCATGATCACCTGGGAAAAACAATCCACAGCACAGGGTTATAATATTATTTGGGGAATTGCTCCTGATAAATTGTATAGTTCATGGATGGTCTATGATGATAATTCATTACTGATGAAAAGCCTCACCGTTGACCAGTCCTATTATTTTACCATTGAATCATTTAATGAAAATGGTATTTCAACAAGAACAAAAATTCAGAAAGTTGATTAAAAGTTTTGAATCAGTGACGATTAAATTAATTACAACCCGCTGGAAGATTTAATATCAGTTAATTTAATAAAATGA
>CAMPGG010000356.1 GCA_946885335.1 uncultured Chitinophagaceae bacterium | reverse complement strand
GGCATCACGGAAGGATTCTGATCCACTGCCCGTGCTTTGATCCTGGCGCTGTTTGCTACGATATTGCAGTCCACCGTCCAGTTCATTCCACCTTCAGATTGCGATGCATTATGACAACTCACACAATTGGTTTGCATTAATTGTTTTACTGCACTGAACAATGGTCCGGCAGCGGCTGCTGTTATATTTACATTCGCAGTGGCAGTGCAACCATTCGCATCTTTTGCTATCACTGCATAACTTCCAACCGCCAGGTTATTGAATGTAGCAGAGGATTGAAATGCTCCTCCATTGATATTATAGGTAAATCCTGTACTGCCAGATGCCGTTATGGTAATGGCACCATTGGGTGTTGCACATGGTGTTGCACTGGTTGCTGATGCGGCAATTGAAATAGAAACGCCACCACAAACGGAAGGAGCCGTTATGGTGAATTGCCTTGAGCCTGTACAGCCATTACTGTTTTTTGCCGTGATAGTATATGTTCCTGCAGCCAGGTTATTAAACACACCGGAGGATTGAAAGGTTCCGCCATTTAAACTGAATGTAAATCCTGATCCGCCGGTAGCCGTAACCGTTATACTGCCATCTGTTGTAGCGGGCCCTGTGGGCGGACTGGCATTTCCTGTTACGGCAACTGTTACAGATGCGCATGGATTGGGTGGTACCGGATCGCTTCCACCACTTTTACTGCAGGCATTGATGATTAACACGAGCACCATTATTCCTAATGTCGACAGGCAGATTGCAGATCTTTTTTGCATGCGGTTAGTTTTTGTTTTGTAAACAAATTATATGCGCCATGAATGATCATCATGTTTGATAATACCATCAGAGGCTCATTTTTTTCCAAACCATTATATGATCTTACAATCGAAATCTTTTGTCAAAAGGTTGCTAATAAAAAGGGGATCTATTTTTTTGCAAATGGTTTTACCTGCAGGCTAACCATCGTACCTGCATTATAAAATTTTACTTTACCATACCCAACACCTTTCAAAGGAATTTTGAAATTGGGTTCAATTAAAATGGATGTGCGTTGATTGATGTGATGCCTGTATCCGGCAGATAATGTTAAGGCAGCGAAATGATGTAAGTTTTTATTTTCGATGGACCATGACCTGTTCAGCACTTGTCCCGATTGGTTTTTATATTCGTAATCATAAGTTTCTTTTTTCATGAAATAACTGGATATGCCTGTTGATGCAAGCCATTCATGTTTGCCCGATTTTTTGATAGAGTAGCTTATCGTTAAAGGAATTTCATACACATCGCAATCCGCATCAACTTTTAAAAGGTCAGTGTAATAGGTCCAGTAACCAGCAGGTGGGCGGTAATCATCTTTGCCGGCAGCATAGATTTTCTTATTTACAAAAAAGCCGCCACCAATTGTCCATTTATTACTCAATGCATATTTTAAACTTCCACCATAAAGTGCAGTTACTTTACCAGGATTATTCATTCCAACAGAGCTGACCGATGGCCCGGCAGAAACAGCGATAAAAAATTTTTGCGCAAATGATCTTTTACCAAAAATGTTTTCATCATTTTTTATTGGTGGAATAGTAGATGGAATATCTGCACGCAGATCGTTGTTAAAATAGTTTGCCAGGGTGCTTTGGTCAAACAAATTGTTTGCAATTAATTTTTCAGCAGGTAATTGAATAAAAGACCGCGGACTTTTTTCATTTATCAAAAATTCGTTTCCAGGTGTTGATGGAATGGATGCAGGTGTAAAAGGGATCCCGGTTGAATGCTTTTGCATGTTTTTAAAATCCGATGTTGCATGTTCCTTTGTTGGCGTTTGGATTGAGGCGAGAATATTTTGTCCAGTTGCATTTTCCTGGTGAACGACATCGGAACCATCTTTATTCATTTTTGAAATGTCTTTATCATTTCCATGTAATGTGCTTTCCTGTTGCAATGCAGGTGGTAAATTTTTCTGTTGATTTTCTTCTATGGTTTTTTCCAGTGCTGTTTTTGAGATGGGTTTGTCACCGGTTAAATCCCTGTTGAGCCAGATCATGAGCAATGACGTACAGATAATAAAAGCCATCATCCAAAAAATGAATCTTTTTTTATGATCTTTTTTTTGTGGAAGATGCTTGTCAAGCAGGTGCTCCATTTTCGTCCATGCCTTTTCGTTATAGGACGGTTGATGCATATCCGCAGCATCCCTGATTTTTTTATCTAATTCCTCAAACGACATTTTTCTTTGTTAATACCTCGTTTTGTTTGTGAATGATTTTTTGTAACTGTTGCCTGGCTTTCCATAAGTTAGATTTGGAAGTGCCTACAGAAATATCAAGCATTTTGGAAATTTCCTCATGACTGTATCCTTCAATAATAAACAGGTTGATCACCGTCCGGTAAGCCGCGGAAAGTTTTTGAATGGCAATAATAATTTCTTCGTAAGAGATTTTTTCAATGGCACCGGGTGAAAAGCTGGATAAGGATATCACATTTTCATTCAAATCCGTTTTTAGCTTGTGCTTAAAATTTTTGCGATAATGATCAATGGATGTATAGATCACAATTTTTCTCAACCAGCCTTTAAAAGAATTATTGATATCCTGGTAAGCCGGAACAAAATGATCAATTTCTTTAAACACTTTTAAAAATGAATCATTCAGAATTTCAACTGCATCTTCTTCCGAACCGGCATACCGGTTACAAATGGTCATAGCATAGGTATAGAAGGAGCTGTAAATTTTTTTCTGGCTCTCTCTTTTATTCAAGGCGCATCCCTTGATATGTTCATTTAGTTCATCTACCGATAGCAATGAGTAAAAACTTTAAATTATTATCGGGTCTTAGTCAACTTAAGTTGCCTGTAGAAGTTACGATTTTTTGAGATGGGTATTTGCAGGAACGTTATATCAGCCATTCAACTTCTCCAAAGTCAATGGTTTCTTCCAAAGCATGGTGAATAATGAGTTGCCCGTTAACAGTTACCCGCTTTATGATGGCTTCGAAAACCCGGTTGTGTTTTTTTAATTTAACAGGTTGATCTTTTTTATACAGCACCTGATTGTACTGGTCAATAATGGATGCAGAACCCTGGTCTAAAAAAAAATGAATTTTTTCATCCAAAACATTGCATAACTCTCTGGCTAAACTTGTAATATCGAAAGCTTTCCCGGTTATTTGTTTTAATGATACGGCATGTTGTAAGTGAGCCGGAAAGGATGTTGTATTTATGTTAATGCCAATTCCAATGACTGACCATTTCCACTCGGTCAGTCCATTGCTAACCGGGCTCAATACATTATCAATGAGGATGCCTGCTGCCTTTCTGTCACGCCAATAAATATCATTGGGCCATTTGATCCTGGTATCATCCAACCCAGCATATTTAGCAAAAAATTGATGAACCGCCTTAGCAACGGTAGCCGATAAAGCAAATTGATTAGCTATGAGCAAGCCTGCTGGCCTTATCACTATGCTAAGATTGATGTTTTGGTTTTTACCGGCTTCCCATATTTTCCCTCTTTGTCCCTTGCCAGCGGTTTGGTCGTGGGCCATAATGGCCATACCCGGTTGTGCCAAGCCTTCATGCA
>CAMPGG010000355.1 GCA_946885335.1 uncultured Chitinophagaceae bacterium | reverse complement strand
AGACACATAATTTCTTTAAAACTACAATCCATTCAATATTCAACAAACTGAAAGGAATAAATTTTATAAAAAATCTATGAACAAATGCTTAATGATCATTTTCCCGTAAATATTGCCTTTCTTTTTTCTAAAAAGGCGGAAGTGCCTTCCTTCATATCTTCTGTGGTGAATGTAATGCCAAAACTTTTTGCTTCTTCTTCATATCCTTTTTTAGATGGATCATATACTGCGTTAACTGCCTTGATACATTCACGGATAGCAATAGGTGCTTTTTTATTGATTATATCCAGTAATGCTATGGTGCGGGCAATCAGTTCATTTGCCGGAACCACATAATTTACCAATCCATATTGTAATGCAGTCGGTGCATCCAGCATATTACCGGTCAGTAACAATTCCATTGCACGGCCCTTACCAATAAGCTGCGTTAATCTTTGCGTGCCACCATAGCCCGGTATCAAACCCAGGTTTACTTCCGGCTGGCCAAACTTTGCATTTTCTGATGCCAGCCTGAAATGACAGGCCATGGCTAATTCGCAGCCTCCACCCAGCGCAAACCCATTTACAGCGGCAACTACAGGCTTTGATGCATTTTCAATTTTAAAAAAAATATCCTGTCCTTTTTTGGCCAGATTTTCTCCTTCTGATACCGCTAAAAATTCTTTGATGTCCGCACCTGCAACAAATGCCTTTTCTCCAGCACCGGTAATGATAACTGAACGGACCTGCGAATCATTTTCGGCTTCATCAATAGCTTTACCCAGTTCTTCCATAACCTGCTGGTTCAGGGCATTTAATTTTTCAGGTCGGTTAATGGTGATCGTTAGTATGTTGTTTTCAATGGTTGTTAATAGCGTGGTATACATTTACAATATTTTTATAAATAAGAATTAATGTAAGATCAGAAAGAACGGTTTTCTTTTACCCAGTTCTTTATATAGTCAGCAATTACAGTGGTTGTTGTGCCCGGGGGAAATAATTTTCCCACACCCATTTCATTTAATTCTTTCATATCCTCATCCGGAATTATGCCACCACCGGTAAGTAAAACATCATCCATTTCTTTTTCTTTCATCAGCTGGATGATCTTTTTAAATACCGTCATGTGGGCGCCGCTTAAAATACTTACGCCAATGGCATCTACATCTTCCTGTAATGCGCTGTTTACAACCATTTCCGGTGTTTGACGCAACCCGGTGTAAATAACTTCCATACCGGCATCTCTCAGTGAAGTTGCAATCACTTTAGCGCCCCGGTCATGCCCATCTAACCCAACCTTTGCCACTAATACACGAATAGGTCTTTTAATTTCATTTGTCATTCAGGAAATTTATATTGGTAAAAATACAAGTTAGTTCTACACTGTGTAAATTTAGGTATGAACTATAGAAAATTTGGCAATACTGATTTGCAGGTTAGTGAAATTGGTTTTGGTGCATGGGCCATCGGTGGTGATGCGAAAGTGGGGGATACACCTATTGGATGGGGACCTGCAGACGACAACTTATCTGTTAAAGCAATTCATGCTGCACTGGATGCAGGTATTAATTTTTTTGATACGGCGGATTTTTACGGACTGGGTCATTCAGAAGACCTGCTTGGCAAAGTTTTAAAAGGGCACAAGGAGGCCATCATTGCGACCAAAGTTGGTCATCGTGCAATTGACCAGCAAATCGTTCTTGATTATTCAAAAGATTATATCATTGAAGCTTGTGAAAAAAGCCTGCGTCGTTTAAAAACAGATGTCATTGATTATTACCAGTTGCATTCTGCCAGGTTGAATCATTTGGAGAATGGTGAATGTATTGAAGCAATGCAATTATTAGAAAGGCAAGGTAAAATCAGGTATTGGGGATTATCATTAAATACATTCAATCCTGCTCCCGAAGCAGAGTTGATGATCAAAAATAAATGGGGACATGGATTTCAATTGGTTTTTAATTTAATGAATCAAAGGGCATACAATATCATGCAGCAATCCGCTGCTGCAGGTTATGGAATTATTGCCCGGATGCCATTGCAGTTTGGGTTACTAACGGGTAAGCTTACACCGGAAACGACTTTTAGTAAAAATGATCACCGAAGTTTCCGACTTACGCCTGAAATCATCTCCGCCACTTTGAAAGTGTTGAACCAGGATGTTTGGCCCATCTTAGATGAAGAACAAATTTCTAAGACTTCTCTTGCTTTAAGCTTTATTTTATCCTGCAAAGAAGTAAGTACAGTGATTCCCGGTATCCGGACGCCGGAACATGTAAAACAAAACACTTCAGGATTAAAAAGGCTTTCAGCAAAACATCAGCAACTATTATTGCAAATGGCAGATGAACAATGGAAACCTGTTTTGGATATGATGGAAAAGCAGGGTTGATGGTCAGCGGGAAAACTTTTTCTTCATTTGCTGTAATGCAATGGAAGCCATTTTAGATGTTTCTGGATTAGCACCCTGGTAAAAAAATATCTTGTCACCCAACTGCCTGGAATATTGATTGGTTACCGAATCAACAAAGAAAGATTTTTCAAAGTGGTTAAATACTTCATCATCGGCTCCTGGTTTACTCCTGTCGATTACAATAATATGTTTAAAATTGAAATCGTCCGGTATCCATAATAAGTTGCTGCCATTATCCGAAAATACTTTTGCACGGAATTTGGCATCCTTACCATAAAATTTTAAAGAGCCTGCCTGTCCGTAACTATCTGCAAAAACAATGGTATTTTCTTTTATGCTATCGGGAAGGGTTTGAAAAAAGCTTTCCGTTTTTTGTGTCAATTCCTTCCATCCAATCATATCTGCAAAATCCTGGGGCAAGGCATGGTTCTCCTGGTCTTCCCATTTGAGTAGTCCTGTTTTTTCAACTTCATATTTTTGATAGAATGCTGCCAGCTTTGGAGGTTCCCAAAGAGGCAGGAGCATGGGAATAAATGGGAGCGTTAGTAAAACGACAATAACGGGAATGGCTATCCGAAGCCATGTATAACGTAAAGAAAACCTTTCAATGGCCACGCCGCCCGCCGCTAAAAGCATGGGGTAGATACCCATAGCGTAATAGCTTTTTCCACTTCCTGCCAGCAGTAATATTATAACCCATATATAAGTCCATCCAAAAACTGCATATGGTTTGGTTTTGAAAACCCAAAAAAGTCCGGCGATCCAGATAAATACGACAGGTAACAGGTAAAGAAATTGGTCCTTGATAAAATCAAGGGGTGATAAGAATTTTAATTGGGTTGACTGCAATTCTTCCATATGATGAAACAGCGGCCAATTATGGGTATACTGCCAATAAATATTTGGAACAATCAGTAACAACAAAATCAATAAGCTAAAATACAGGTGCTTGTTGGTAATAATTTTTCTATGTCTTGTAAGTAAAACTGATACTGCCATTGCAACTGCCAGGAACAAAATGGAATACTTGCTGTACCATCCAATAGCTATTGCAATAGCCAGCAAATACAAAAAGTAATTTTGTTTTGTATTGATGTAACGCAGAAAAAAATACAATGCGAGGGTCCATGAAAAAATATCCAGGAAGTTGGGTTGAAATAAATAATGCAT
>CAMPGG010000354.1 GCA_946885335.1 uncultured Chitinophagaceae bacterium | reverse complement strand
TGGATGGTGCAATTAAATGTAAATGCGTTTTCAAAAATCACCCATTGGGCTTATCATCTTTTTATGCAACAAGGTCATGGGCAACTTGCCGTTATTTCATCCATAGCAGCAAATCGCGGAAATGCAGTTTCTCCTGCATACAGCGCAGCCAAATCTTTTCAATCGGTATATATGGAAGGACTGGCGATCAAGGCAAATAAATCCTTAAAGCCAGTTTACATTACGGTTATTGAACCTGGGTTTGTAGCCACTAAAAAACATGCAGGAAAAATTTTCTGGCTTGTTCCCGTTGAAAAGGCAGCCAACCAGATCATTCTTGCGATAGAACAAAAAAAACAGAAAGCTTATATCAGTAAACGTTGGAAACTGGTTGCCTGGCTGTTGAAACGGATACCTTATAATATGTACAGGCGTTTGTAGGATGTTAACCAATTATTTATTCCTGGTAAGCTGTAACCTCTTGTCCATTTTTTACGTTTTAAAGAACAGGATTGTTAAAAAAAATAAAAATGACGACAAGAATTACAGTCATACGAAAAAGGTCGTATATTCGAACTATAATTAAATCTTTTATGGCCTCTACGAAATACATCAAACCGACAGAAAGCGAACTGGAAATACTTCAGATCATCTGGACCAAAGGATTGGCTACAGTTAGAGAAGTTCATGAAGAGTTGGGCAAAACCAAAGATGTTGGCTACACGACTACTTTAAAACTGATGCAGATCATGCACGAAAAAGGGTTGGTGAAAAGAGATGATTCCATGCGTACCCATATTTACCAGGCCGCAGTTAATAAAGAAAAAACCCAAAAGCACATGCTCACTAAAATGATTGATTCCCTGTTTGGGGGCTCACCTACCCAGTTAGTGATCCAGGCTTTAGGAAATGATAAACAAAATATGAGTGAGGTTGAATTAGCGCAGATACAGGAATTATTGAACAGTCTTAAAAAACAGTAATATGCCCGATATCGGTCATGCTGCATTTCTCCAGTCTCTCGGCTGGGCGCTGCTTAACAGTTTATGGCAACTAGCTTTTTTATGGGTGATTTACCAGGTTGTTTTTTCATTTAAAACATCTCCATCCCCGGTAATAAAAAGCTTTACCGCTTCTTTATTTTTAACAGCTGGATTTGCCTGGTTCCTGTTTACCTTATTCAGTCATTTATTTTCCGGCTCACCTGAAACCATTTTATCCTCCGCTTTTTCAGCTATTAATGGTTATGCAGAAATCAATACATGGCTTCAGTCATCACTTCCAATAGCTTCTGTACTTTATTTGTTTTTATTATTTATTCCCCTGGTAAAATTTGCCCGTAATTATCGTTTTGTAAACCAGTTAAAAACTGAGGGACATAAAAAAATAAATGTTGAATGGCGTTTATTTGTACAACAAGTTGCAAGTCGTTTAGGTATTAAAAAACCAGTGACAATTTATATTTCGGACCTGGTTAATTCACCCGTTACTATTGGCTTTTTAAAACCAATGATCCTGGTACCCATGGCAGCTGTTAACCGCCTTACGCCCGGGCAAATGGAAGCCGTGTTATTGCATGAACTGGCACATATTAAAAGGCATGATTACCTGGTGAACCTCTGGATCACATTCATCCAAACTATTTTATATTTTAATCCTTTTGTAAAATTATTTATCAAGCAAATAGAAAGAGAAAGAGAAAAAAGCTGTGATGAAACTGTTTTGCATTTTCAATATGATCCGCACGGTTATGCAACTGCGTTATTGATGCTGGAAAAAACAAATACATCTTTCTCTATAGCATTGGCTGCAAAGGGTAAGAAGAATGATCTTTTACATCGTATTGAAACTATTTTGGGCATTGAACATAACGCAACACCTTCCTTTAAAAAGATCAGTGGAATATTTGCCGGGCTTATTTGCATAATTGCCATCCAGGCACTTTTTATCATGAGCAAGCCTCAAAAAGAAGGTTCTGAGAATTTTGCATTATTAAATGCCACTAATCCTTTTTACTTTTTTACAGGTGAGCAACCTTCAAATGAGCCAGCATTAAACATGCTGGCAGAAACATCTTCACCCATTGAATTAAATGAAATGGATATGGAGTTGATCGTTGAACCAGCACCTGCACCGGCAAATCCACCCAAACCAATAAACGAAAAGACGCCGGTTAAGCCAGTCATTGGGGAAAGTGAAATGTATTCTCCTGAAGATTTTGTATACGTAAACGCTACAGAAATTATTGAACCGGAATTAACTACTTCCCAGGAAGAACAATTGGAAGAAATTGTTGAAGCCAGTAAAGTTGTTTTGGAAAAAGCAAAATGGAATGAGATAGAAAAAAATATTGCTGATGCTTTAACATCTGATCAAAAACAACAACTGCAAAATGTTTACCTGGCTGAATTGGATAGAATAAACTGGGAAAAAATGGAAGACAGGCTACGTTACTCCATCAATAACGTTGACCTGGAAAAAATGTCTGTCCAACTACAAGCAGAACTTACCCAATTTAAATTGGATAGTTTGGTAAAAGAATATTCAGTTGCAATAAAAACGTTGAGTTCTATTGAAGCTTTCGTAATGAAAAACAAGCAACAGGAAATAATTCACCCCGAAGTTTCTATTCCTTTAATTATTGAAAAAAGGAAGGCTTTGGAATCAGAGGTTAAAAAGATCAAAGCCATCCGCGATAAAAAGATTATCAGGCTATAAAAATCACCAGATATTTCGTGGGCAGGTATCTCCAAATTGGTTGCCGATAATAAAACCAATGATTATTTCATGCGTGCCGCGACTTACCGTATTTAAATTCGAAGTTGTGAAATCGAATGCATAACCTGCATTAAATGTATTTCCAATATTCAATCCTAACATAGCAGTATATCCATCTTTAAACCGGTAACCCCCACCCGCCCACAACAAATCTCGGTATTGTAATTTCAGGTTTAAATCGAATTGAGGATTTGATGGCGAACCATTTACATATTTCATCATAACAGAAGGAACTGCATTAATATCTTCCGTTAATAAAAACCGGTAACCGGCAGTAGCGAAAATATGCGGTAAGAGTTTACTGCCATTATATAAAGCATCATCAGTAAACCGGACCTTTTGTGGAATGATCTGCTGGGCACTTAATCCAACAAAATAACTACTGCTGTAAAGCCATAATCCTGCAGCCAGGTCGGGTTTTATTTTATTGATCTCTGTACTATTGGCCATGACCAGGGGATCAGTGGGATCAATGGGTGTGGCTTTTGACCGGTCGTATCCAATGCGACTGAAACCGCCTGAAAAACCCGCAGAAATATTAGTTGTGGCATTTAAACCCAAATGATAAGCATAAGTAACATTGGCCGAAAAGCGGTTATACAAGCCCGTTTTATCATTGACCATTGTAAATCCAACACCATGATGAGGTTCAGATGCATTGTAAGATTCCCAGTAGGAAGAGCCCCTTGGATTTTGCCCCGGAACCTGGTAAGAAGTTGCGGAAGATTTAAAATCCTTTTTCCCGATGGGTGCATGCATGGATAGATAAAAAGTTTGCGGGGCACCATTTAAACCAACCCACTGATCTCTTGCACTTA
>CAMPGG010000353.1 GCA_946885335.1 uncultured Chitinophagaceae bacterium | reverse complement strand
GAGGCAGCTTGCGCTGAAATCAATGTGCCTTTAGCATCAGGCTTCATAGTGTTCAATAATTTTACCGGGATATTATACTGCTGTGCAGGCCAGATGGAAGCAGGATGTAAAATCTTTGCACCGAAGTATGCCAACTCCGCTGCTTCATCAAAACTTAATTGTTCAATGGGTATTGTTTTGTTTACAATTCTTGGATCATTATTATGCATTCCATCAATATCGGTCCATATTTCACAAACCGTTGCATTGATTGCAGCCGCAATGAGTGAAGCGGTGTAATCACTGCCGCCTCTTTTCAGGTTATCAACTTCTCCCCTTGCATTGCGACAAATATATCCCTGCGTTACAAATAATTTTACGCCTTTGTGTTTTTGTAATAACTGGTTTAATTTGATCTTGATACTTCCGATCTGGGGTTCATTATTTTGATCAATACTCATAAACTCCAGAGCAGGAATAAGAACATGATCAATCCCCTGTTCTTCCAGGTAAATAGAAAACAACCGTGTGGAAAGCAATTCACCCTGGGCAACAATATCTTTAAATAACGCTTCGCTGAATGAAATTTTCAGAATGATATTTAAGAATTCAAAATGCTCGGCAACCAGGTT
Source organism: uncultured Chitinophagaceae bacterium (assembly GCA_946885335.1). The sequence goes on along the minus strand of CAMPGG010000353.1, from coordinate 2,969 downwards.
ATTTGCTTTTTCAATCGATCCGGGTTTTTCAATAAGCGACTTTATAAATGAGTGATATTTTTCTTCCAGCGTGGCAATCAGTTTTTTTGCATTCTCCCGGTGACCGTGTGCCAGTTCATTACCTATTTCCACCAATGCATTTGTGGTTCCTGATAATGCAGACAGTACAACGATGGTTGGTTCTTCGGTGGAAGTTACCAACCTGGCTACTTCTTTCATCCTTTGCGGTTGGCCAACACTGGTACCGCCAAACTTCATCACTTTCATATAAAACGCTTTATCATTTATTTAAATCAGCCTGCAAATATACTGGCGATGCAATCATTAAACTAAACCATCACAAATTGAAAGGATGCGGAACCGCAAACCTTTCAGCCAATGCTTTTAAATCATCTACTACTGAGGGTACCAGTGGAATACCATGTTGCATTCGTTCCAATTCCATTGCTGTTTCCGGTTCCCCGGGTATGATAACTTTCTCCTGTCCTTTAATAGTTTTTGCTTCGCGAAATCTTTGGATCCATGCATCCATATGATCTTTGAAATCTTTTGCAGGGCGAAAAGCATCAATCCGCATGGCTCCAAAAAAATGTCCAATGCCTTTACCCGGTTGATTTTCCGGCATAGGTACATATGCCGGGAATGGCGGAACCCATGGACCATAATTTGCGCCGCTTAATACGGCAGAAAAAATATCAACTATAGCACCAAGTGCATAACCTTTATGACTTCCATGTTCCCGATCGCCTCCTAACGGTAATAAAGCACCGCCTTTTTTTAATTCAAACGGATCGGTTGTTGATTCTCCATCCTTATTTTGAATCCAGCCAGTTGGAGCAATGCCTCCATTTCTTTGTAATATTTCCAGTTTACCATTAGCTGCGGTAGTAGTGGCAAGGTCGGCAACAAATGGCGATTCATTTCCCGCTGGAATGCAAACGCAAATTGGATTGGTACCCAATAATCTTTCCGTGGAAAATGTAGGTGCTACCAATGCACTCGCATTGGTCATGGCAATGCCGATCATATCTTCTTCAAGCGCCATCATTGCATGGGCTGCTGCAATTCCAAAATGATTACTGTTTTGAACACTTACCCATCCTGTTCCAACAGCTTTTGCTTTATCGATGGCTACCTGCATGGAAAATGGAGCAACCACTAAACCAAGTCCCTGGTCGCCATCCACAACCGCTGTTGATGGCGTTTCATGAATGATCTTCATTGACGGGTTGGCATTTACCCGTTTTACATCCCATAATCTAACATACCCGCTTAACCTTGCTACGCCATGGGAATCAACACCTCTTAGATCTGCGGAAAGCAAAACCTTTGTCGCTTTTTCAGCATCTGATTCATTACAGCCGATATTTAAAAAAATGGCTTTTGTAAATGCTTGTAATTGTTGATACGGAAATTGATTAATTAACATGGCGCAAAAATAATCTTTCAAAAAGAATCAAAACAACGCCATTACTTTAAGGACAAAAAAAACCCCCTTCGGCGGACCGAAGAGGGAAATAACAAGTTGGAAAATCAAAAAGGTAAATCGTCAACAGATTCAGTTACTTCGTTAGAAGCAGAAACCTGTGAATTACCCTGTTGATTATAGCCACCGGTAGAAGGTCCATCAGCTTTTCCACCCAGTAACTGCACTTCACGTACGCGAAGAGAAAGTGAAGCACCATTGGTGCCATCATTTTTCTGGTACGTCCTTAGTTCAGGGGTGCCTTCAACAAACACCTGCTTTCCTTTGGTTAAATAAGGTGCAATGCCTGTTTTATCACTCCAGTAAGCGCAATCTACCCAGGTTGTTTTTTCCTGGTTATTGCCCTGGCTGTCGCGATACTTTTCAGTATGGGCTACTGTAAAGTTGATAACATTTTTTCCGTTGACTGTGTTAACCAGGCAATCTTTGCCCAGGTTACCAATTACTTGCATTTTGATCATAGTGCTCATTTTTAAATCGTAAATAATAATAGCGGCAATTTAGTACTATTTCGTACCTAAAGTCAATACCACGAACAGGTATTTCTTCACATTTATTCCGCTCTTCCTGAAGCCGCATCAATTGTACGCCCCAAAAAAATAGCATTCATAAATAATTTGCTTCCGCCAAGCCAAAAGCCCCTGAAATTCGGATTGTCCGCAATATTTATTACCCTGCCACTGCCCACTGTATTTACCAATACCGATGCAGTATTTTCCAAGGCTTTTTTATTCTCTGCACTTAACCATCCACTTTGCAGCGGTGATTTGGTGTATACAAACGGAACGGCAAATTGATTTTTTCCTTTTTCCATAAATACCCGGTTTCCTTTAAATACACTGATGTTTTTATTTGAATAGCCATATGCCAACGGGTGGGTTAAATCTATATCAACTCCAAAGATGGCACCGCTTAAACGTTGTGCCCCGGATAATTGTTCCCGGTCTATGTATTGATAATTAGCAGTGCTGTCTTCACCTGATTTAGCCCGTTTGAAATTAACCTGGCTTATACCATTTTGCGCAGCCCAGGTAATGGCTTCTTCACACAAAATTAAAGTGCCGCCAGACTGCACCCAGCTTTTTAGCTTTTCTTTATTGAGTTCACTGTAATTACCACCAACCATAATCAACGTATTATATTTCTGCATGTCAACCCTGTTAAAACTACCCTGCTCCAGCATAGTTGGTGGCATATTGAAACGTTGATCCAATACATGCCAAACTTCACCGGCATCAAGTGCATTGACACCAGATCCAACGATCATGGCTAAGCGAGGTTGTTCAAGATTGATAAAATACCTGCTGCCTAAATCACTTCCTGCGGTTACATTACCAGAAGCGATTCCATGGATTTTAACGCCGTATTTATTTGAAACATTTTCCATTAATGTATAGATGGAATCATTTGAAATTTTTTGTTCCTGCACAGAAATGAGCATTGTACCATAATCAAATGACTTACTTGTACCATTAACAGGTAA